>NZ_JADYXM010000010.1:0-170085 GCF_015864305.1 Pseudoalteromonas sp. NZS71_1
ACTTACCTCTAATTGCTGGTTCTGCGCTTAAAGCGTTAGAAGGCGAGAAAGAGTGGGAAGATAAGATTGTTGAGCTTGCAAACGCACTTGATACTTACATCCCAGAGCCAGAGCGTGACATTGATAAGCCATTCATCATGCCTATCGAAGACGTTTTCTCAATCCAGGGTCGTGGTACTGTTGTAACTGGTCGTGTTGAAGCTGGTATCATCCGCATCAATGACGAAGTAGAAATTGTTGGTATCAATGATATAACTCGTTCTACTTGTACTGGTGTTGAAATGTTCCGTAAGCGTCTAGACGAAGGTCGTGCTGGCGAAAACATCGGCGCACTTCTACATGGTACTAAGCGTGAAGACGTTGAACGTGGTCAAGTACTAGCTAAGCCTGGTTCAATCAACCCACATACTACATTCACTTCAGAAGTATACGTACTTTCGAAAGATGAAGGTGGTCGTCATACTCCATTCTTTAAAGGTTACCGTCCACAGTTCTACTTCCGTACAACTGACGTAACAGGTGACGTACAGTTACCAGATGGCGTAGAAATGGTAATGCCTGGTGATAACATCAAGATGACAGTAACTCTAATCGCACCAATCGCGATGGATGAAGGTCTTCGTTTTGCTATCCGTGAAGGTGGTCGTACTGTAGGTGCTGGTGTTGTAGCAACTATCGTAGCGTAATNGTCGTACTGTAGGTGCTGGTGTTGTAGCAACTATCGTAGCGTAATAATTAACTTTAAAGTTAATTGTTAGAAAAAGGTCACTTAGGTGGCCTTTTTTAATGCCTGAAGAAAAGTGTCATATGAAGGTGGCGCTCTTACCTCAGGCGTAGGTGCTTAGCTTTGAGTTATAACTTTCTTGTCGTAGCTTGGGTTGAGTTTTACGAAACCCGAGGTAAAAGGTTGCTGAAAATAACTGAGCTCTTAAATATAAAAAAGCACGGCTAGGCCGCGCTTATATTGAGTTAGCTCTTGGTCTTTTAGCCAATTACTAATATATGATAAAAGCTTTAATGCTTTTTAGCATATTCTTCAGCTTGTTTTAACACTCTTAATAAATTACCGCTAAGAATCTTTTTAATATCTTTGTCGCTGTAATCTCTGTCCATTAAACCTTGAACAAGATTAGGGTAGCTAGATACATCTTTTAAACCGATAGGTAATGAATCGCCAACTCCATCATAATCAGAGCCAATACCTACATAATCAATACCAATTAGCTCAACTACGTGATCAATATGGTCAAGCACCTGCTCAAGACTTGCAAATGGATACGGGTTTTTAGCACGGTACGCAGCATCAAAATCTTTGCTTAATTTGGTCCCGTCTTTTTTAACGGACTCTTTTGTGTTTTTTAATTGCTTGCCCCAACTACCTGCTTTAGCGGTAACAAAGCTTGAGCCAAAGTTGATTTGAATAACGCCGCCATTTTCTTTAAGCGCCAATAGCATATCGTCATTCATATTACGCTCAAAGCCTGGCGTGTATTTACGAAGTGATGAATGCGAGGCTATTACTGGTGTCTTAGATAGATCCATAACTTGATAAAACGCATCATCAGAAATATGCGAAACGTCGATTAACATACCAATATTATTCATTTCAGTGACAAGCTTTTTACCAAATGGGCTTAAGCCTTTCCATTTACGGCGTATATCGTAAGAAGAATCCGAAATATGGTTGCTTTGCGAGTGCGCTAGCGTGATGTAGCGAATGCCACGCTCGTAAAAATGCTGAAGATTCTTCATATCCCCTTCGATTGGAGAGCCATTTTCCATACCCATTGCGATAGAGAGCTTACCTTGTTTAAATTGCTCCTCTATATCACTGCTTGAGCTAGCAATAGCAAACTTATCGGGCGCGCGCTGGGCTATGGCTTCCATACTATCAATCATTTGATTGGCTAGCTGATAGCTTTTACCTTTACCTTCAAACTCCAAATGCGCAGGAATATAAATCGACATAAACGGTGCGTTTAAACCGCCTTTTACAGCGCGAGGGTAGTCAAAATCGCCATCAGTTGTCGCTTTAGTTACATCAACCCAGCTTTCGTGAATTCGATAAGGTACATCGATATGGGTATCAATTAAAATGGTGCCTTTAGCGAGTTTAATTGCCTTGTCAGATGCTGTTATTGTTTGTTCTGCTTGGGCTTGGCTAGTTAAAGCTAGTGATATGGCTACCACTAGAGTGCTGAGTTTTATCATGTTTTGGCTCTTTGGGTAAAAAGCCATTGTGTACGTTCAATTCAAAAGTTACAAGTACTACACCTTAATCAAACGCCTCTGCTTGATGCTCTTCACTTTGCAGCGCTTTAAATTCGCCCTTAGAAATAATAGTAACTGACTCATGTAATTCTGAGAAAAATACCATTGCTTCGCCATTTTTAAGCTGTAGCTTAACTTGGTTAACTTTAGATTCGATGCTTGCTTCTACTTCGCCATAATCGGTGCCTTCGCGCAGTACATAGCTTTCTATTAGGTTGTATAGTGTATCTTTATCGAGTTGTTCAAAAGGGATAATCATAATTGCTCTTTGTTTGCGTTGCCTAAAACATGTTGCCCAAAATAGCATGGCACGGCTTTCTCTAACCAAAATATAGGCTTAAACGGATTTTTACCGCTAATAAAACCAACGTGCCCGCCTTTGTCAGAGATGCGCAGCGTAACATGCTCACTTACGTCTTGCCTACTTGGTACGGCCTTAATTGAGAGCATAGGGTCGTCTTTGGCATGAATAATAAGTGTAGGTATAGCGATATCTTTTAAGTACGGCATTGCACTGGCTTTGCGATAGTAATCGTGTGCGTTTTCAAAACCATGCAGAGGGGCTGTTAATTGATTATCAAACTCTAATAAATCGTCAATTTTCATTAACTGTTTTGGTGTTAATGAAATTTGCTGCTTAATTTGCGGCAGTTTTCGCTGCATTGATTTTTTCATGCGATCGAGCAGATATTTTTGGTAAATTTTACCTAAGCTTTTACGAATAACATCGCTTGATGACGACAAATCATAAGGAGCAGATACCACGGCTGCAGCACTTAGTGGGCATGCTTGTGATTGTTCACCTAAGTATTTGGCCAGTACGTTACCGCCTAACGAAAAACCTACAGCGACCATAGTGCGCTCAGGAAATTGCAGCTTTAAGTGATTTATAAAAAAGGCTAAATCGGCGGTGTCACCGCTGTGATAAGCGCGAGGTAGGCGATTTACTTCAGTTGAGCAATTTCTAAAGTGCATAAGCACAACTGCATAGCCTTGCTTTTTTAACGCCTTCATCATGCCTTTGGCATAAAAGCTATTTATATTGCCTTCAAGGCCATGTAAAACAACGGCAAGTGGAGCGGTTTCGTTATGTGGAAGTGACCATGCGAGCTCAATAAAGTCACCATCAGGTGTATCAAGTTGCTCAAGTTCGTAGCGAGTGTGGTGAAATGGGCGGAAAAAACGCGGCATTATGGTTTGAACGTGACGATTGGTCATCCACCATGCTGGTTTGAACTGAGAGATCATGTTTGTACTACGCACTTTGTATTAAACGAAAAGCTAGTGTACCAAATTTTTCGCTTCAGAAAATAAAAAGCGCCTAACTAGTAAACTAATAAGGCGCTTTAGTGCGTCGTGCTTAATTTTGTTCGGGGATTTCTGCATCATGTATTTTTTTCAAAAAGAAAAAAGCAAAAAAGATACACAAAGAAACAACGATGGTTAAAAACCCAAAAGACATAAATAAAACTGGATCTGTAAAAAAGTCTCTAAAGAATACGTTCATGAGTTGTTCCCCTCGTTGTTGATGGGTTAATCATAGGCGGTGTTTGCAGGTCGCAACGTGATCGAGATCAAGTTATTTACATAAGCAGATATAGGGGTGAAGCTAAGTTGATTTAGATCATGCTTTAAGGGCTACTAAGTTATTACCACTGAGAGCTAAGAGAGTTTTTCACTTTACCTAAAAGCGTAGCGCTTTAAACTTTTTTGAGTAAACCACTTAAAGATTTTTTGCACAAAGAGAAAAGAATGAGAAGTAAATGAGGGTAGAGCAACAAACTGCTCAATATTTATATCTAAGTAATTTAGTTTGTTTTCCTCTAAAAGCGAAGCGCCTCTTAACCTCTTTGTGAGTAAATTACTTAAAGGTCTTTGCGCAAAAAGAAGAAAAAGAGAAGAAAATTAGGGCAGGGTAATAAAATGCTGAGCTAAACAACCGCTCAATATTTATATTTTTATCTAAGTAATCTAGTTTGTTTTCCTCTAAAAGCGAAGCGCCTCTTAACCTCTTTGTGAATAAATTACTTAAAGGTTTTTTGCACAAAGAAAATAGAACGAGCAGTGGAGGAGGGTATAAAAAGTCGCAGCCTAAGTGGCTTTCATATACAGCTCAATATTGTTTGGTTCTGCATGTTGGATTAATTCAAACTCATTTACTGCTTCAATCAACATATGTTGCTGTTGTTTTTCAAGCTTTAGCTCAGTGCTTAGTAACTCTGCGCGTATTGTGGCGTAATCACTTATCGTATTCTGGTTAGCTTTTAAATATCTACGAGCAGCGCGCAGAGGCTGTAATGCATAAGTATCAAATTCACTAACTACTTGCGTTAACTCATTTAGCTGTTGGGTATTAATACTTAAATTTAATGAGTCTAAATAAAGTAGCAATAAGCATAAATTAACGTTTTTTCCTTGCTGGTTTTGTAGTGCCAGCAAGGTTGTTTGTTGCTCAGGCTTTGCGTACAAGGCGCACGCAAACTGCCAAAAATGGTCGCTATTGAGCAAGTTCATCGGCGAATGCCTGCTCTTTTTCTTCCATTTCTTCAAGTGCCATAAGTAGCTCTTCTTCAACGTCGTTAAGTTTAGGCGTAAGGGTTGCTTGCTTGGCTAATAACTCTTTAAGCTTGGCTTTGTTGTCGTCGTTGTACAGTTCGTTATCACCTAAGGTCACTTCAACTTCACTTAATTCGGCGGTAAATTTATCGAGTTGCTTTTCAAGCTTTTCAATTTGCTTTTTAAGTGGCTGAGTGGCTTTTCTAAACTCAGCCTCTAAACGCTTTTGTTCCTTACGGTTAACACCTGGGTTTGCTTTAGGCTCGTCGGTTTGCTGCGCTTTAACCGCTTCTTTATTCGCGTTAAGTAACCATTGGTAATATGCATCTAGGTCGTAGCCAAACTGAGTTACTTTGCCGTCATCTACTAAGTAAAACTCATCGGCAGTATTTTTAAGCATATGGCGATCATGAGATACGGTAACCATAGCGCCTTCAAAGCCTTGTAGTGCCATAACAAGTGCATGGCGCATTTCTAAATCAAGGTGGTTAGTTGGCTCATCGAGAAGTAATAAATTTGGTTTTTGATATACCAACATGGCAAGTACTAAACGTGCTTTTTCGCCGCCCGAAAATGGGGCTACAGGCTCAAGTGCTTTATCGCCAATGAAGGCAAAGCCGCCTAAAAAGTCACGTAGTGATTGCTCAGTGGCTTTTGGGTCTAGTCGTTGTATGTGCGTTATTGCACTGGCTTTTAAATCAAGAGATTCCAGCTGATGCTGCGCAAAGTAACCAATATTTAATCCGTGATGCTGAATAACTTCGCCCGCTTGCGGCTCTAAATCACCAGAAAGCAGTTTAATTAACGTTGATTTACCCGCGCCATTTCGACCAAGTAAAGCAATTCGGCTACCTGGTACAAGGTTTAGCTCTATATTATTTAAAATAGTGACGTCACCATAACCCGCTTTGGCTTTATCTATTGTCATTAGTGGGTTTGGTAATGCTTTTGGCTCTGCAAACTCAAAGTTAAATGGCGAGTCGGCATGTGCCGGCGCTAGTTTTTCCATGCGTTCAAGTGCTTTCACACGGCTTTGTGCTTGTTTAGCTTTACTGGCTTTTGCTTTAAAGCGCGTTATAAATTGCTCTAAGTGTGCAATTTGATCTTGCTGCTTATCAAACATCGCTTGTTGTTGTAGTAAACGCTCTGCTTTTTGGCGCTCAAACTGCGAGTAGTTACCTTTGTACACGTTGATAAGTTGTTTATCTACGTGCCAAATTTGATCAACCACCGCATCTAAAAACTCACGGTCATGCGATATAAGTACAAGGGTGCCTGTGTAAGCGCGTAAAAAGCGTTCAAGCCAATAAACGGCATCTAAATCAAGGTGGTTTGTTGGCTCATCAAGAAGTAGTAAATCGGCGTCGCGTATTAATGCTTGGGCAAGGTTTAAACGCATACGCCAACCACCCGAAAACGAGCTTACAGGGTTTTCTATAAGGTTATTGGCAAAGCCTAGACCATGTAATAGCTCACCGGCGGTCGATTCAATGCTGTAGCCTTTAATGTTTTCAAGCTGAATATGTACTTTGGCTTGTGTGTCGCCATCGTTATTTTTCTCGGCCTCACGCAGTGCTATGCGCATTGCGTAGTATTCTGGGTGGCCTTGAAGTACATAATCAATCGCGCTTATTTCAAGTGCAGGTGTCTCTTGCTTAACAGAGGCAATAGACCAATCTTTTGGAATGCTGCAGTTACCGGCATCTAGTTGCAGTTCTGATTTTAGTAAACCAAATAGCGTTGATTTTCCACAGCCATTAGCGCCAACAAGGCCTACTTTGTGCTCTGGGAATAACGTAGCTGATGCGTTTTTTAATAAGGCTTTACCGCCACGAAGTAGTTCTATTTCTGAGATTTGGATCATGAATGCGTTACTTTGCTGTGCCCTTGTTAAGTTGGCGCTATCATAACATAGAACTTAATGCTCTTATCAAGCGTATCAACAAGTGAAGTTATACGATAAAATGACAGCAGTTCAAACCACAGGAAAAATGTTGTGAGACAAAAGAAGCGATTTATTGCTGGTGCATCGTGCCCTGACTGCAAAGCCATGGATACTATGATGCTATACAGAGAACATGATGTTGAAAAAGTAGAGTGTGTTGAGTGTGGTCATAAAATGGCGCAACCCGATAACGCTGTTCAGGCGTCTACTCGCCAATTTGAACAAGTAATTGGTGTATTTAAACCGGGCGACTAACCCGGTTTTTTATTGCCTAACTTTTACCTGTTTTAGTAATGCGGCGGAGGCGGCTCAGGTGCTTCAGACATCATAGACGATGATGACTGCGACTCTTTAATTTTTTCTGCTAGCAGCTCAGTTTGGCGTTTCATTTTTGCTAAAAGTTGCTGGTGCACTTTTATTTCATCATTTAAGACTTCAATCGTCTCATCTTGAAAAGCCACTTTGGCTTCAAGTTCCATTAAGCGATGTTCAATTGTGTTCATTATTCTCTCGTATAATAAATCGCTCTGCGATACCGCTGGAGCTTTCGGTTAACAACGACTTACCGTTATCTGTAAATGTCACATCTAGCACCACCGCCGATTTAGGCTTACTGCCTTCGCGCGGGGTAACCTGCCAAGTTTGAATTTTTTCACCGCTTGGTATTTGCCACAAATCTACGCGCTTATTTGGCGAGCCGGTTGCAAGCAAAGTGCCTTGTTCGTTAAAGCGCACAGCAGTAAAAATTTTCTGACGCGCAATATACTTCAGTTTACTCACAAGATCACCTGTAGTCAGCTTCCATACATTTGCTTGTGCCATACTGTCGGCCGTAAACGCATAGCGACCTTGTGGATCGAGCGTCACTTGGGTAACACGCGTTGGGTGATTAAAACGATGAATTACTTGCCCTGTACGTGTATCCCAAAAGTAAGCAACATAATCGTTAGAACCACTTAAGGCGTAGCGTCCGTTAGGTGATAGGTCAACGGTGTTAACTTTATCTTGATGACCTAAAAACTCAATACGACGTCCGGTTTCTAGGTTTACAAATACGACAACGCCGTCGCTACGGCCGTATAAAACACTACGACCTTGATTGCTAATAGCAATATCGCGAATACTGGCTTTTTGTATTTTGTAATAACCTTTATTTTTGCCTGTGGCTATATCCCACACAGCAAACGTGGTTTTTTCGGCGGTAACAGCCACGCTGTTATCAAAAGCAATAGCAACGGCGTATACCAAACTGTCTTGATCTTGCTGCTGAAACCATTGGTATTTTAGTACCTGCTGTTGATTATCCCACAGGGCGACCCCATGGTTGATAGAGGAGATCAAACTGTATTTACCATCGTTTGAAAGTGTTGATGAAAACGCACCTTGTGCAGCATGTTCGTAACTTGCTACAGCGTGTTGTTTTTTATCGGTACAGGCGATGGCTAAAAAACAGCTAAATACGATTAAAAAAGTACGAAATATCGACATATTACAGGTATTTCCCCTTAACTCTTAGTGACTGAGAGGTTAGACTAGGACGCGTTAAATGCCTAGGTTGTTTGTCTAATCACTGGATATGTTTTTAGTTTAGCTAACAATGTGGAATTTAGTCATTAAACAAGCAGCCTATCATGTGGGCCGTTAATCTTTAACTAGTAATAATACATTAAAATGACAACTGCAAAGTGTGTCGGAGATTTAAAATGAAAAAGACGATTAGATTGTCATTGATTGCAGCGTCAGTTTTAGCGCTTACAGCTTGTAATCAAGAAGCAAAAAAAGAACAAGCTGAAGTTAAATTAGACACTGTAGAACAGCAACAAGCATACGGTATTGGTGCATCTGTAGGTAACTTTTTAAATAAAGACTTAGCAGACAAAACAGAAATTGGTATTGAGCTAGACCAAGCACTTCTAATCCGTGGTTTTGAAGATGCACTTGCTGGTAATGCAAAAATTGACGAAGAAAAAATTCGCGAAGTATTAACTGAACTAGATACATCAGTACGTACTAAGCAAGAAGAAAAAGCAAAAGTAGAGTCTGAAAAAAGCAAAGAAGCGGGTGTTAAATACCTAGCTGACAACGCAAAAAAAGAAGGCGTTACAGTAACTGAGTCTGGCCTGCAGTATGAAGTACTTAGCGAAGGCGATGGCGAAAAGCCAGTAGCAACAGACGTAGTTAAAGTACACTACAAAGGTACTTTATTAGACGGTACTGAGTTTGATAGCTCATATGCACGTAACGAACCTACAACTTTCCCTCTTAACCGCGTAATTGCTGGTTGGACTGAAGGTTTACAACTTATGTCAGTGGGTTCTAAGTACAAGTTCACTATTCCTTCAGAACTTGCTTACGGCGACCGTGACTTAGGTAAGATTCCAGCTAATTCAACACTTGTATTTGAAGTTGAATTACTTGAAATTCAAAATGAAGAAGCACCAGCACAATAATAAGCTTATTGTGTAAATGCAAAAAGGGACCTTAGGTCCCTTTTTTAATGTGCGTAAATAACATATTAGTTTGCGTGATTAGAAAACAAGTTATCAATAAGCTCATCTTCAAGTGCAAAGCGTGCTTCTAATGCCTCACCAATAACAGACAAGTCATCATCAAAGCCCTTTAACAAGTCTTCTTTGTCTACTTCAGCGTATTTATCATTAAAATCAAGCGCTATGTCGGTTGTACTAGAAATACGCGGGTAAATAGAGTTTGCTAACTCTTGGCTTTGTAAGCCCTTTTTTTCACATGCTTTTGCTATATCGTCATACACTTCAAAATGGCCTGCAGATAGGTAATCCATTAAAAGTTGGCAAAATGATTCAATTAGCTTTGGCTCTGGTAATGCCTGATCTTGTTTTTCGTACGGCGTAAAGCCTGCAATTTTGCAATAAAGTACAATAAGGTCTTGGCGTTCGTTTAGCCATTTATCAATTACTGTGTGGCTACCACCCCATTTTTGTTGAGCTTTTTCTACACGCGTCAGCATAATTATTCTCCTAGGCTGGGTTGGTTTTTAATTAAAAATATAATAACTCACTGTACATCAAGATATATTTAATTTGAGCGTATATCAACAAGTAAAGTAACCCAGTTGTGAGTTGTATCTTTTTATATTAATTAAGATGAGGGAGTTTTATTGCAGGCAAGAAAAAACCACCAGTTACGGTGGTCTAATTTCTTTCAGTGACTTGTTATAACAAGCTTTCTTATTTTTATGAGATGATTTTTATTGTTATTATTTTAAAACTTTTATTTTTATTGTTTTAAGATTTTTATTGTTGTTTTTGTTAACGCGGGACAAACAATAACAAGGTTTTTAGTATGTTGCAAACATATTAATAAAAAGTTTTAAATGTTATTCTTTTTTGCTTGTTTTATAGTCAAAATGGATTAAAACACGCCATTATATTGATCTGCCTCTAGGTAAAGCTGTTTTCGTCCCTAAGCAATAGAGGGTCGGGGAATATGGTGGTACAATCTTGCACAATTTATACAAGTCTTAGGATCATTTACGCCATGAGCGAATTAAAAAACGACCGTTATTTACGTGCACTTGCAAAACAACCTGTTGATGTAACTCCGGTATGGATGATGCGCCAAGCAGGACGCTATTTACCAGAGTACCGTGCAACACGTGCACAAGCGGGCGATTTTATGAGCCTGTGCCGTAATGCAGAACTTGCATGTGAAGTAACACTGCAACCATTACGTCGCTACCCGTTAGATGCTGCTATATTATTTAGTGATATTTTAACGATTCCAGATGCGATGGGTTTAGGTCTTTACTTTGAAACTGGTGAAGGCCCTAAGTTTGAACGTCCTATTTCATCACTTGCTGATGTTAAAAAAATTCCAAAGCTAGACCCTACAGACGAGCTTGGCTACGTTATGAACGCAGTAAGCACTATTCGTCGTGAACTTAAGGGTGAAGTACCACTTATTGGTTTTTCTGGTTCACCTTGGACACTAGCAACTTATATGGTTGAAGGCGGTAGCAGCAAAGTATTTGGTAAAATCAAAAAAATGGCGTTTGCAGAGCCGCAAACACTTCATTTATTACTAGATAAGTTAGCAGATTCAGTTATCGATTACTTAAATGCTCAAATTAAAGCTGGCGCGCAATCGCTAATGGTATTTGACTCATGGGGTGGTGTATTAAGCCCGCGCGATTACAACGAGTTTTCACTACAATATATGCATAAAATTGTAGATGGCTTAATTCGTGAATACGATGGTCGTAAAGTACCGGTTACTTTGTTTACTAAAAATGGTGGTCAATGGATTGAAGCTATTGCAGCAACAGGTTGTGATGCAATAGGTCTTGATTGGACTATTAATATTAGCGACGCTAAGCGCCGTGTGGGTGATAAAGTGGCTCTACAAGGTAATATGGACCCATCTATGTTACACGGTACACCAGAGCGTATTCGCCAAGAAGTAGGCACTATTTTAGAAGACTTCGGTACAGGCAATGGCCACGTGTTTAACTTAGGCCACGGTATTACACCAGATGTAGACCCTGAAAATGCTGGTGTATTCATTAATGCAGTACATGAGCTAAGTGCTAAGTACCATAAGTAATAGCTACTTAAATAAACTTTAAAACTGTTTAAAAGTAAAAAACCCGCTAAGTTGCGGGTTTTTTGTTACCTATTTATAAAGGCTTTTAAAACTACTTATTTAAATAAGCGATTTAAACCATTTAATGCCGCAACACGGTAGGCTTCAGCCATGGTCGGGTAGTTAAATGTGGTATTTACAAAGTAGTCGATATTATTGCCACCATTTTTCTGTTCCATAATGGCTTGGCCAATGTGAACAATTTCAGATGCACGCTCGCCAAAACAATGTACGCCAAGTACTTCTTTGGTTTCAGTGTGGAATAATATTTTTAAACTACCTACTTCAGTACCAGCAATTTGCGCGCGAGCCAAATGCTTAAACTGTGCACGGCCAACTTCATAAGGTACTTTAGCGGCTGTAAGTTCTTGCTCTGTTTTACCTACTGAGCTCATTTCTGGGATGGTATAAATACCGGCCGGAATATCAACAATCAGGCGGTCGTCACAGTTACCACACGCAATTGCATCAGCAGCTATACGACCTTGGTCAAACGCAGCACTTGCAAGGCTTGGATAGCCAATTACATCACCTACAGCGTAAACGTTATCAACTTCTGTTTGATATGTTTCGTTAACTTTTAATTGGCCACGGCTATCGGCTTTTAAACCAATGGCTTCAAGGTTTAAGGTATCTGTATTACCAGTACGGCCATTAGCAAATAAAATACAGTCAGCTTTTACGCGTTTGCCTGATTTTAAATGCATAATAACGCAGTCGTCACGCGTTTCTATTCGGTCAAACTCTTCGTTATGACGAATAACAATACCGCTGTTCCAAAAGTGATAGCTAAGCGCGTCAGATATTTCAGCATCCATAAAAGCAAGTAGTCGGTCGCGTGTATTAACTAAATCAACTTTAGCGCCTAAACCTTTAAATATAGAAGCGTACTCACAACCAATTACACCCGCGCCGTATATAAGTACGCGATGAGGATCGTGTTTAAGACCTAAAATAGTGTCGCTCTCATAAATACGAGAATGCGTAAAATCGACTTCTGGTGGGCGATAAGGGCGTGAGCCGGTTGCTATAACAATCGTTTTAGCAGTCAGTCGCTCAGTTGAACCATCATTTCTTTTTACTTCAATTGTGTGCTTATCTACAAAGCTCGCATCACCTTGAAACATATGAATGCGGTTACGATCGTAAAAGCTACTACGTAAATTAGATTGCTTAGAAATAACAGAACTTGCGTGACGTAAAATATCAGGAAATGTTAAGCGGCTAGGGCGCTCACCAACATTAAATAACGGATTTGCTTTGTATTCAATATAGCGGCTAACAGAGTGGCGAAGCGCTTTTGAAGGAATTGTTCCCCAATGTACACAACCGCCACCAACTGATTCTTGGCGTTCAATAACCGCTACTTTTTTGTCGTTTTTTGAAAGGTTCATGGCGGTACCTTCACCGCCAGGACCCGTGCCAATAATTATTGCATCATATTGGTATGTCACGGGTACTTTTTTTTGTTCTGGTTGTTTGGCCACAGCCACTCCTAAATTAATTAAAAGAGGCTTTTAATAACCTCGCATTAAGTGCTAGCCATGCCTGTTTTTGATTTTCCCAGGCGGCTTCCAACTCATGGTATTGTGCCATTAATGCTGAGCGTTCACACTGCTTTGCCATGTTATTTTTTTTAACTTCTAACACTTGTTTTTGTAGTGAACAATAATTTTGCAGTTTTTTCAGCAGTAAATCGTACTCTTGTTGTAATAATGTAATCTTATCTTGTGCTAAAGGCAATTTTGCAAGACGCGTTTGCGTTTTGCTCATTAGCGTTTCGGCCTTTGCTTTTTCGATACGTTCAACAGGTGTACGCTTTAGTTTATTGGCTAAACCAACAGCGGCTAAAGAGCGGATCATCCATTTTGTTGGATCGTAATGAAACCATTTAATACCGTTACGGTAGTCGCTTGCAAAAATATGGTGGAAGTTGTGATACCCCTCACCGTATGTAAATAACGCTAAAAAACCGTTATCGCGTGCCGTATTTTTTTCGGTGTATGGGCGAGAGCCCCAAATATGTGCAACCGAATTTATAAAAAAGGTAAAGTGTTGGCTTAGTACTAAGCGTAGTAAACCTGCAAGAATTAACATACCCCACACATCACCAACTAATAAACCAAGTGCAAGAGGCAAACCTACGTTCATAGCAAGTGCTAGTTTCAAGTAGTGCTTATGTTGCCACATAACGACTTTATTTCGTTGTAAATCACGACAATTACTATAGTCGTTGTAGCTATCGCCTTGGTAGTCACGTAACATCCAGCCGATATGGCTATACCAAAAACCATTGGTAGCCGCGTAAGGGTCTTTTATTGGGTCGTCAACTTGACCGTGATGTATACGGTGATCGCTACTCCAATGCAAAGCACTGTTTTGTAGTGCAAAAGCACCGCCAAGCGCAAAAATAAATTCAACAGCAGGGTGTGCGTTATAGGTTTTATGTGCCCATAATCGATGGTAGCCGGCAGTAATTGATAAGCCTGCATAAAACATGCAGCCAACAAAAGCAATCCAATGCGCGCTGGTAAATCCGTAGCTAATGGCGTACCAAGGTACAAGTGTGGCAGCCGCCAAAAAGGTTAGGCTAAAAAATAGGACGTTTGTCCAAATAATCGGTGGTTTATTCATAATTCTCAATCTCAGCGTACAACTGTAAGCTAAAATAGTATTTCAAACTCTCGTCGTCAAGTATTAGACTGTACAATTGAGCTAATATCACTAAATATTCATATAAAATAATTCAGGGAGCTGTTGATGTCGGGTGTTAGAGCGCAACAGAAACAAAAAACACGACAGGCGTTAATTCAAGCGGCATTTAATCAGCTGAGTGCTGATCATAGTTTTTCGAATTTAAGTTTACGCGAAGTAGCACGAGAAGCTGGTATTGCCCCAACTTCTTTTTATCGTCATTTTAAAGACATGGATGAGCTAGGTTTAACCATGGTAGACGAAGCCGGTTTAACTCTTCGCCAACTAATGCGTCAAGCACGCAGACGAATAGCAAACGATGGCGGCAGTGTTATAAATACCTCAGTGGTTACTTTTATGGAGTTTATTGATAACTCAAGTAACCAATTTAGGTTGTTGCTGCGAGAACGCTCTGGGACTTCTAAAGCATTTAGAGCCGCTGTAGCCCGCGAGGTAAAACATTTTATTTTAGAGCTGGCTCATTATTTAGAAAGTGAAACTAAATGTAATGCTATGCATGCCTATATTCAGGCGGAATCTATGGTAACGCTCGTATTTAATGCGGGTGCAGAAGCGCTCGATATAGAAGGATTGCAACGCGACGAATTGATTGAGCGCGTTATTTGGCAGCTGCGTTATATTACTCGTGGAGCCGGGCATTACGTAAGAGAAAACACTGAACAAAGTTAGCAAATTTAAAAATTCATTGTAGATTTTTTGTGCCTATTTCTTTATATTAACGCACTATAATAACGGCATACCTTTTAGCCGTAACTAAATAATAAATAAGTCTCTTATTAAGAGAAAGCGAGGATGCAAATGCTCACCAAGGATCCGGTGAACTTAAATTACCCCCCACTATTTGAACAACCACATAATGAGCCTGAAAATTCAGAGCCTGTGGTTACATTCTCTTATTTAAGTCGTGCTCAGCTTTGCAAACTTCCTAAAGCGTTGCAAAGGCAACTGCAAGACAACCTATTTGGTGCGCTAGATAAACACCAAGCTGCGCGTTTACGCGACGATAATAAATGCCAGTATTGGGCTAAAGACAAAGAGTGGAAAAAAGTACCGTATTCTCTCTTTAAGCAAGCTAGTACACGCCTAGCTGTTTACCCAAAACAAACTCAAGCACCAACAAAGTACTCGGGTGCGGTTAATAATGGTTCAATTACATCATCGCAAACAGCGTTGCAAAACAATACTTTTATAAATAACACCGTAATGACGCCAAGCACTTCTGCATTTATAAACAGTCAATCAGCTGCGCAAAATAGTCCGCAATTTATAAATCAGCAAAGCTATAATCAAAAACCTAAAAAAGCGGTGCAACCTATACAACAACATGCGCCCGCTGTACGTATTTATAAGCCAGAGCTAAACAGCACAATGCTACTAAAAGCATCGCACACTGTTAGGCAAAATTTTACAACCCACGTACTTAGCGCCGCCGAAACCGTAGAGCAACTCGCCCAGCAATATACCGGCTATAAAAATGCCAACTTAATTTATGATTACAATTTAGGCTATAGCGAGCGTAAACCTGCTAAAGCGGGCACAAGTTTAACAGTCCCCAATGGTTGGAAACTTAATATAGAAGGCTCATGCAGTAACAGCCGCAGTGTAGTTATTCAGTGGCAAGGGCCAACAAGTGGTCAAATAACACTACAACTAGAAAAAAAACGCCCCGACGAAGTCTCATTTTGGCAGCACTACGCTGAGGTAAAATCGGGTCTTTATAATGTTACAGTAACGGCCAGTGGCGCAACCGACACCACCACATTTACTGTTGAACAACCCACTTTAGCCTACGAAATAGAACTACTCGACGAAGCTGGCGAACCACAAGCCAACATGGGCTACAAAATACGCCTACGCAACGGCCACATTATTACCGGGCAACTTGACCAAAATGGTTATGCCAACGTATCAGGCCCCGACTTTGAAAACGCTAAAGTCAGCTTTTTTGAACTCGACAGCGAAGATTGGTCTGTAGGCAAAGTTTAAGGATACACAATGACCCAACAACACACCGTAGCCCAAGGTGAAACGCTATTGCGCATAGCAAAGCAATACGGCTACCAAACATCTAAAGCGCTTTACAACCACCCAAGCAACGCAGAGTTTAAAGCCCTACGCCCCGATCCTAATTTAATTTACCCGGGCGATAAAATCACGATTCCACCAAAAAAAGAAAAGTTTATACCGCTGCGCACCAACAGCATTAATAGCTTTGTTGTACAAAACGAAAAAGAGTATTTTCGCCTGCAAGTATCGTACGACGATGGCGATGATGTAGCCGGTAAACGCGTAGTACTTAATATTGGTAACCAAACAATAGATACCATACTGCAAAGTGATGGGCTTATCGAAGTAGAACTTAATAATAACGACGCCCTTACTGGCACCGTCGATTTATACCTAAATGAAGGCGATACCTCACCAACTAAAAGCTTTGCGGTACAAATAGGTAATCTAGATCCAATCGACACGCTTTCAGGTGTGCAAGGCCGGTGCAATATGCTTGGGTTTGATTGTGGTACGGTTGATGGTGTTATGGGTAAAAAAACTCGCATTGGTGTAAAGGAATTTCAGTACGAGCACGATCTCGACATAGACGGCATACCAGGCCCTAAAACCAAAGCAAAACTACAACAAGTATTTGGGAGTTAGTATGAGTGCCCCGCACAGTATGGCAATGGTAGTAAATAACATAAACCCGTTAATTATGGTTAAGCCCGCTTTTGTGTTTATGTATCAGGTTGACCCAAATACGCCAAAGTATGACAAAGAGCAGCTTATACTTATAAATAAACAACATAGTTGGCAACAGGTACAGTCTATAGCCAGTGTAAAGCTTGATTCTACATGGGTAAAAATAAAATTTACTAATATCCCTCAAAGTGGCAACTTTGATTTAATGCAAGACCCAAATGATGGCCAGCCAGCTTATTATATTTTCGACAATGTCCCATTCAGTGAGCTTTACAAGCAAACGCCAGAAACTGTTTTAATGGCAGAAATAGTAGAAGAGTAAGTACTAGTACTTTGCTTTAATAATACAAGTTTTAATGAGTGCACTTATTTATATTACTTCGTAATAAGTGCATGTAGTAAAAGGATAGTTTTAATGACGTTTTTAAAAAATTACAGCGTGCTTTGCGCCCTCAGCGTTTGTTTTAGCTTATTGCTAAGCGGTTGCTCAGAGCCCTCATCGCAAAGTTCACCACAAGTAGAGGTTGATGTTGCTAAATACCCATGGGCTAAAGAGCACAAAAACCATCCAGAGTGGCCACTAGAAATACGCGAAGAGGTGTATGGCGATGCAGATACATTTTCAACCCCGCGGTTAATGTTCTGGAATAAATATAAATACAGTGAAGTACGTACGCTGTGGTCATCAAAACTCGATGGCTCAGACAGGCGCCGTATCATTCCAGAAGAGGTATTTCAAAAGCTTGAATCTATTAGTATACATGCACCCGCTCGCTCACCAGATAACCGTTATATCGCTATTTCGGGCTATATAAATGACCGAGCGACTCGTCAGCTTTACGATACTAAAGAGAAAAAGCTAATCACCATGTCAGGCGGGGGCGGCTACCCTTGGTTTAACTGGACCTCAGACAGTGAAAACGTCATTTTTTACTCAGATGGTAAAAACTTTAACTACAATGTACCAACAGGGGAACTAACCTCTCGGCCGCAAATTCACCACAGTGGCGCTGCTTTTTTACTCCCAGGTGATAAAGAGTTTTTAGCTGTAAAGCACGATGGCTTTTGGATGCATAAGTTTAATGGTGAAGTAGTGCGTAAAGTGAACTTTGGTTTTCCGAGAGCGTGGGAAATGAAAAACCACCGTATTTCACCAGACGGCAAGTATTTAGCCTTTATGACCCACGCTAGACCAAAAGCGCACTTTCACTGGGTGAATATTGCTAATCCTGAAATAGAAAATTCGGAAGAAGGAACTGGCGGCGGGATAATTTTCTCTCCAGAGGAAGATTATCAATTAGAGTATAGAATAAAGCACTCGCAAGAACGTGATGAAAATGGGTTTTATCTTTCTGAGCGTGTCATCAGAACAAAAAACATACTAACAGGTGTGCAAACTGAAGAGTTAGTTAAAGAAAAAGGAATCTGGGGCATGAGAACTTTAGTCCCTGTAGCAATTACTAACTTAGCAGTTCAAGATGTGAGGCGTTAACAATGCATGAATTAAGCAAAGGATCTGCAAGCCCATTAGTTTACTTATTAACTGGTTATGTTGAAAACAATAAACCTGTTGGTAAGTTAACCCCAGTAGCAAACCGAATCGTGGTGGCTGAACAGCCTAAGTTAGCCACATATGATGCAAAAAAGCCTATTGTATTAAAAACAAATAGTGCTGGTATTTTATCGACAATAAATAGTGACTCATTAGAAGTACGTCAGCCGTTTCATGCCTACACGGCTAATAATAATCAACGGCCTATTATTATTCCGCCAATGGAGTCCATTGGCCTCATTGCCAATAATAACCCAAGTGGATGGGCTAAAGAGTTTGTTGATAACTTAAAAAATTATAGTAGCTCAAATACGCTGTTATTAGAGTTACAAACAGTCCCAGTTACCAATTTAAAACAGCCTACAGAAAATAGCGAAGACGATACTTACAATAAGTGGTACGCAAAAGAAATAACTCAAAAAAACGTACAAACTATTCAAGCGTATGTGTTGGCTAAAACACGGGCAATAATATTGAGTATTAGTCCAGACATTCCACTACTTACTTCTGATGAGGAGATTGTCTTGTCTCCACCTGTGGGTGAGGACATATTTGCAACTTTCACTACTGAAACTAACTTAGCGGTAATATCGGGTACAAATAAGAAGCTCTCTAAAGGTTTATATCGAATTAAAGTAAGGCTTGAAGAAGAGCTACTTAAAGGACAATTTAAGCGCTGGTGTATTAAATCTCTTCAATTTGATGGCACATATTACTACTACGAACTTGCCGAAATGATCCGCTTCGATATAAAAAATGAGGCAGGTGAGTTTGATGTAATTAATTGCGACCCGCTTTCGGTTGAAGAGGCAATAATAAAGCAATTTCCTCGCTTTTATAGCCACTTAATAAGTTATGCAAAAGATTTAAAAACCGAGCATGCCACGTATGATCCTAAAAATATTAGTGTTAAAGATGAAAACGGTAAAGAAATTGGCCGCGCTAAAGTTAGTGATGAACCAATAAAAATAGCCAGCGGATTTGAGAGCTTTTGCCATGGCTGGGGAGTGGCTAAAGGTCGCGCACAATTAGCTGCAGGATTAATAAATACCGATATAACCGCTAGCGCCAGTAATGGTAATTTTACCACTAATGGTAAGTTTGTTTTAGGGAGTAAAATTGCTAAAGCAATACATACTCATTTAAATGAAACAGAAGATAAAACCATTCAAGCAACGCTAGATGCCGTGTTTGCTATGCAAGATGGGCAGGATGCTTGGAAAAAACTACGTGAAGCTCGCGCAGCTTTAACAACTGATAACTGGAAAGATGCACTCGCAAAAAACCTTTGGCGCTTACCTACTTCTACACCAGAACAAATGGCACAGTATAATAGCAGTATAGCTGGACGTATTGGCATTCCTAAATCGGCAATGGATGCAACAGGCAATGCGCTCAATATAGCTGACTTAGCTACTAACATTGCTGCTCTTGGGCAAACGACAGTACAACAAATTGGTACAAACATCCCTAATCTAGCGCAAGCTAAACAGCATTATAAAACCGTTGCCCAGGATTACTTTGAGCATTTAAGTGCTAAAGAAATTGTAAAAGATGTCGTAATTGAAGGGACGTTTTCGCTTAATAGCGAGCAAGTAACCGATGATTACCGCAATACCATTTTGCAGCAAAGCGAGGCTGTTATAAAAGCGCTTAAGCAAAATGAGAGCCTTAAAGTGACCGTGGCAGGCCACACCTGCGATATAGGTAATTACGATTATAATATAGCATTATCTGAGCGACGAGCAGAGGCTGTTAAGCACATTTTAGTGACCCAAGCAGGCATTGATGAGGCGCGTATTGAAGTACTAGGGCTGGGTTATGCTCAACCACTTATAAATAATAAAGATGAGGCAAGCCGAGCACAAAACCGCCGTGTACACATTGCCGCATATGCTATTAGCCAAATAAATGTTTGCCCATCTCGTGAAGGTATGGACAGTTTAGAGCGTTTTCGTAATTTAACCGTAGCCAATGATATAAAAGTAGATGAAACAGGCGACGCTATGGCGTGGCAAATGATTAACATTGCTTTGGGTGTTATGGCATTTATTCCGGCAACAGCTCCCATTGCTGCGGCTGTAGCTGTTATAAAAGCGGGCGGCGCTATCGCCACGTCAGCTGCGAATTTAATGGATGAAGTACTCCTCGATAACGCCTGTAAACATTATTATGCAGAAATTCAGCGAGATAAACGCCTAGGCCAAGAGTGTGCAGCTAATCAAGGTATGATGCATGAGCTATTAAGTGAATATAATAAAGACGGAAAAGCGCAGCAAAGCACACAATGGGCTGCCCAGTTTAGACTACGTTCAGAGGCAATATCGGGCCTTATGGGATTACTACTAAGGGCTCAGCGTGAAGGTGATAAAAGCCAGTATTATTCAAACTTAGAGCGCTATAAAGTAAAAGAATACATAGAAAACTTTTTATTAGGTGATAGCTGGGCACTGCCTAATTTACCTGGTGCATCAATTAGGATGGATACCTTTTGGGTGTTTTTAATTGATAGCATTACCAATCAAAAGCAAAAAAAAAGCGGTGATAAAAAAGCACTTTACGGCTTTAGTGACAACTACAGCTTGCTAGATAAAGCTGCACGTAAAGCCGCAGTTACAGATCCTGAAAACACGCTTTATTTGCAATCGCAATTTAATCCGTATGGCTTTTATATGATGACGGTGCCAACTCTCGCGCGTGAGCATAATTATATTACGGCTGAATTTCAAAATTACTTCCCCATTCACACATTTGCTACGCAAGAAAAAGAAGGCAATAAATACCTCGAAAGTTTTGCAAACACCTTTGAGCCGGTATTTTCTGAATATGGTGAGGCAAGTTATCATCACAGTGCCATATATTATCAAGACCAAGCCTCCAAGGAATGGTTGCCTATTGTATCGAATAAAACAAAGCGACTATCCCCTTTTACACCCATTCGTGTGTTGGTTGTGTTTAACGACACGATGACCGGTATTGCACCTATTACGTTTAAAGTAACGCGCTGTGATGGCGTAAATAACGAACTTGCTTATAAAGAGCTCGTAAGGCCGCTTGTTGAGTCTGAGCTATTAGAGAGTGAAAAGCACTTTGCCGGAAAGTTTGGTTGTGTATTTACACCGTTTTTTCAGTTAGGGCCAAAAACGTATTTAGGTACTAAGCCTATGGTGCACGACAATAACTTTTTACCTTTTATGTACGATACCGCTTATGAGTATTACCAATGTAATAACTTTGTAGACATGCGTTATTACATTGGTGCACAAGTAGGTAGTAGCAGTAAGGTTGTCTTGCCACTAATGGGGGAGCGTAAAAACAATAGCGATGAAATGATGTTTGATTCAGGTTATTTAAATCTAATCAATGGTTTAGGTGTAAAAAACAAATATGTAGCTACTGATTATCATGTGGATTTAAACACAGATCGCGATGGTGGTAATGAAGAGTCATTACTAATAAAAGATTTTTTAACGAGTAAAAGTTCTAGTTTTGTTCGTCCTGAGCTGTTTGCAGGAAATAAAAGCATTCGAATTTTGGTGCGCTTTGGTGGTGAAGGCAAACCTTACTTAATGACGAGCAGGATGGAAAGGCAAGGGACAGCTATACGTTTATTTAGTAGTGAATTTAGCGCAGCACAAAATTTAGGCTTTAAAGTACGTCAGCATGGTGATGACATCATTTTTGATGAATTTGACTGGAGTACCCAGGTTGACCTAATGGTGATCGCGACCTGCACTGAGTTAGAGTCAGAAAACTATACAAAAAAACTAATTGGTTTAAATTGGCGCAGCGTGCCATGCGAATTAAAACTTCAGCAAACAATAGGCATTAATGATGAGGGGCCTACTTACAAGTCAAAACTTTATTATTTAGGCAAAGCGACCCGTAATGCAAGTAAAGGTTATAACCAAGTGTTAAATAGATGGGAAGATGATAACTATCAATTTAATGATTCAACCGGTGCTAAATTTAGGGAGTACCGAGAATTTGTAGATTTACTCAATAAAGCGGGCTCAAATAACGAAAAAGGCATGCAAGGTAGGGCGCTTCTCAATTGGCAAGATGCTAAAGCATTTGCCGGTGAAGAACAGGTTTTTGTTTTTGCCGCTAATTTTAGCTTAAATTATGAATCGCCAAAGCGAGTTTCTATTAAAGGTTTAAGGCCTTTTGGAGACATATTTACAAGCCAATTTAGTGATATGTTTACTGACAAAGAAGACAGGCAATATACAATGGAGTTGGGTGTTGCTAACTTTAACTCTGCTGGCAATTCTGGTTTTAACTTTAATGATATTGGCTCAATTACAGATAAAACAAGTAATAATGGTTTGCAGCTAAAATTACCGTTACCTAATCCAACAAGGGAAGATTTACCTTGGAGTAAAACGCTACCCGAGGCAGATTTAAAAGAGCTCGCCGCTAAATTAAATGGTGAGCAGGCAACTCCATCACAAAAGAATACATATCAGCGACTATTGCAAAAAGGGTTAACGGAAGAAGAGGTGAAGCAGTGGTTTGTTGAAGATGCCAAAAATACTAAAGTTAGGCCTCTGAGTGCTTTTAAAAGTGATTAAAATAAGTTGCTAATTTTATTAGCAAGGCTGATAGCTCGATATTGTTGTAAATTGCTTTGTAGCTGACTTATACAACTAATTTTTTGGCTAAAAGTAAATGAAGCTCATTAAGATGGGCTTTTTAATTATTAAACATGGGATTACTTTATAAGCCCAGATAAAAATAATAAAACTTATCTAATCGGGGATCACTTTAAAGCCGATTTGATTATGGTGACAAGAAGCGTGTTTGGTATTTTTAATCTTGTTATTTGAGGTTTATTGGTTTTTATTTTCTTTATGGTTGTGTTTTAAAGGTGTTTTGTGGAATTTTTATGCTTGCTTCCGTCGCTTTGTAATGTTAAAAATAGGCTTCACTGAACACACACACAAGAAAACAAGATGCATATTATTCGTTTAATTACACTAAAACTTAACCTCTTACTGCTATGGCAAGTAAGCGGGGATTAGTGTGTTTGCATCGAGTTGAACACTAAAAACCCCGCAATTGCGGGGTTTTTTTTATCTCGCGGCTGGGATTAATTGAAATTTGGGTAACATAGGAATGAGGGGCAGTTATGCAAGAGCAAGATAAAGTATGGATTTTTGATACCACCTTACGTGATGGCGAACAGGCGCTTAAAGCAAGCCTTACTGAAGATGATAAAATTCAATTAGCACATACAATTAGCCGCTTGAATGTGGATGTGATGGAAGTGGGTTTTCCGGTTTCGAGCCCTGCTGATTTTCGCTCGGTACAGCGTATTGCAACCGAAGTAAAAGGCCCGATTATTTGTGGTTTAGCGCGCTCAGTTGCTAAAGACATTGAAGCCTGTGGCGAAGCACTTCGCACAGCACAACAAAGCCGTATTCATACTTTTATTGCTACAAGCCCTTTGCACCTTGAACATAAATTACGTATGAGCTTAGACGATGCAACGGCAATGGCTGTTAAATCAATTAAATTGGCACGTAACTATACTGATGATGTTGAGTTTTCGTGTGAAGATGCCGGTCGTACGCCGCATTGGGATTTATGTAAAATTGTTGAGCAGGCAATTAACGCCGGAGCTTCAACGATTAACTTGCCAGATACCGTTGGTTTTGTAACGCCAGACGAATACGCTGCGATGATCCGTCATTTAATGAATAACGTGCCAAATATTGATAAAGCGCGCTTAAGTGTGCATTGCCATAACGATTTAGGCCTAGCAGTAGCAAACTCAGTAGCTGCAGTGCAAGCCGGCGCACGTCAAATTGAGTGTACTATTAATGGCATTGGTGAGCGTGCTGGTAACTGCTCGCTTGAAGAAGTGGCGATGATCATGAAAATGCGCCACGACCACTTAAAAGTATATACCGATATTAAAAGTGAAGAAATTTACCGCGCATCTCGCCAAGTGGCTAAAATTTGTAATATGCCAGTACAGCCAAATAAAGCGATTGTTGGCGAAAACGCCTTTGCACACAGCTCTGGCATTCACCAAGACGGTGTATTAAAAGCGCAAAATACTTATGAGATTATGTCGCCAGAAAGCGTGGGTGTGCCAAGCAACCAATTAAATATGACTTCGCGTTCGGGTCGTCATGTTATTGAGCATCGCTTAGAAGAGTTAGGCTATCAAAAATCTGATTACGATATGGATGGCTTATATAAAAGCTTTATTGAGTTGGCTGACCAAAAAGGCACCGTATACGATTACGACCTTGAGGCGATGATTTACTTTAATCAAATTAACGACAAAGACGAAAAATACCAATTAGAATTTGTTAACTCAGCCTCTAACTCACAATCGGTAGCAAGCTCTACTATTGGAATGCGCATTGATGGCGAAGCTAAACAAGAAGCCGCGACAGGTAATGGCCCAGTTGAAGCTTCGTTTGCAGCTATTGAGCGCTTAACCGGTATGAGCGTTGAAATGATTGAATATAACTTAGAAGCGACAGGCCAAGGTGCAAGCTCATTAGGCCAAGTAAATATTATAGCTAAATACGATGGCCGACCTTACCACGGTGCGGGCATTGCAGCGGATGTGGTTGAAGCGTCGGTACGCGCCATGATCCGTGTTTATAACTTAATTTATCGTGCACAAAAAGTGTCTGATTTAAAACAACAAAGGAAAGCAGGATGAGTAAAACAAACTACAGCGTTGCGGTATTAGCTGGCGACGGTATTGGTCCAGAAGTAATGGCAGCAGCAGAGCAAGTACTTGATGCTGTGAGCAATAAGTTTGGTTTTACCCTAAACCGCGAGCATTATGCAATTGGCGGCGCAGCCATTGACGAATTTGGTAAAGCATTACCAGAGAGCACGCTTACTGCGTGTGAAAACTCAGACGCTATTTTATTTGGTTCGGTAGGCGGTCCTAAATGGGAAAACTTACCACCAAACGAGCAGCCTGAGCGCGCATCGTTATTGCCTCTTCGTAAGCACTTTGGTTTGTTTTGTAATTTACGCCCTGCACAGTTATTACCTGCATTAAGTGCAGCATCGCCACTTCGCGCTGATATTAGTGAAAAAGGTTTTGATATTTTATGTGTGCGCGAACTAACTGGCGGCATTTACTTTGGTGAAAAAGGCCGCAGTGGTGAAGGCGCAGAAGAGTTTGCATTTGATACGCAAACATATTCACGAAAAGAAATTGAACGTATTGCACGCTTTGCTTTTGAAGCTGCAAAACTACGTAGTAACCATGTTACCTCTGTTGATAAAGCCAATGTATTAGCATCAAGCGTATTATGGCGCGAAGTAGTAACCGAAGTAAGCAAAGACTACCCAGAAGTAAGCTTAGATTACATTTACGTAGATAACGCCGCTATGCAGTTAGTTAAGCAGCCTAGCCAATTTGATGTATTACTTTGCGATAACTTATTTGGCGATATTTTGTCAGATGAGTGCGCCATGATCACAGGTTCAATGGGCTTATTACCATCGGCAAGCTTGAATCAATCGGGTTTTGGATTGTACGAGCCAGCAGGCGGTTCAGCACCAGATATTGCAGGTAAAGGCGTTGCAAACCCAATAGCACAAATTTTAAGTGCCGCATTAATGCTACGTTACTCGCTAGGGCAAGACGAAGCTGCACGCACCATTGAAAAAGCTGTAGCAGAAGCCGTAGAAGCAGGCGTTGGCACACCAGATATATATCCAAATGCAGGTTACAGCACAAGCGATGTGGCAGCAGCCATCGTTTCACGCATTTAATAACATATTAAAGTTGCAGCACCGTTATGCTGCAACTCAAACAGATTAGGGAATTAGCAAGTGGCCCAAACGTTATACGAAAAAATTTGGCAATCACATACCGTTGCCAGCATAAACGAGCAAACCGACTTACTTTATATTGACCGCCATTTAGTGCATGAAGTTACTTCTCCGCAGGCTTTTGCAGGTCTACGTGAAAAAAACCGTACTGTACGTTGCCCAGAAAAAACCTTTGCAACGATGGATCATAACGTATCGACTAAAAGCCGATCACTTGATGCCGCAAGCGAAGTATCTAAAAACCAATTAATGGCGCTTGATAAAAACTGTAAAGAGTTTGGTATTGTGCTTTACGATTTAAACTCAATTAATCAAGGTATTGTGCACGTAATGGGCCCAGAGCAAGGTATTACTTTGCCTGGCACAACCATTGTATGTGGCGATAGCCATACCTCTACGCATGGTGCGTTTGGCGCATTAGCGCATGGTATTGGTACGTCTGAGGTTGAGCACGTATTAGCAACGCAAACGCTACAGCAAAAAAAGGCGAAATCGTTAAAAATTCAAATTAACGGTGTATTGCGTCCAACGGTTACGGCTAAAGATTTAATTATGGCGGTAATTGGCAAGTTAGGTACCGCTGGTGGCACAGGTTATGTAGCAGAGTTTTGTGGTGAAGGCATTGAAGCGCTTTCAATGGAAGCCCGTATGACGCTATGTAATATGAGCATAGAAATGGGTGCAAAAGCGGGTTTAATTGCATCTGACCAAATTACTTATGATTACTTAAAAGGTCGTCCGTTTGCACCTAAAGGCGCAGATTTTGATGCAGCCGTTGAATATTGGGAAACATTAAAAACAGATGAAGGCGCACACTTTGATTTAGTTGTTGAGCTAAATGCTGACGACATTCAACCGCAAATTACCTGGGGCACAAGCCCAGAGCAAGTAATTGGTGTTGATGAGTGCATACCCGATCCAGATCAAGAACCAGATTTAATTAAAGCCGATGCTATTCGCAGCGCACTTAAATACATGGATTTAAAAGCGGGCGATAAATTATCAAGCGCGAAAGTAGACACGGTATTTATTGGCTCATGTACAAATAGCCGCATTGAAGATTTACGCGCAGCTGCAAAAATTGTTGAAGGCAAACATGTGGTAGCCGGCATTGAAGCGTTAATTGTACCGGGCTCTGGCTTAGTTAAAAAACAAGCCGAAGACGAAGGCTTAGCCGATATTTTTAAAGCCGCTGGCTTTGAATGGCGCGAACCGGGTTGTTCTATGTGTTTAGCGATGAACGATGACCGCCTAGGAGCAGGCAAGCGTTGTGCATCTACTTCTAACCGTAATTTTGAAGGTCGCCAAGGTCGTGGCGGGCGTACCCATTTAGTTAGCCCTGCAATGGCCGCAGCTGCTGCAATACATGGTCACTTTGTTGATATTAGAGGAGAAGCCTAATGAGCGTATTTTTTAGTGGCTTAATGGCCCCACTTGATAAAAACAATGTAGATACTGACCAAATTATCCCTAAGCAGTTTTTAACATCAACTAGCCGCGAAGGCTTTGATGCGGCATTGTTTTATGATTGGCGTTACCTAGATAACGACGAGCCAAACCCTGACTTTATTTTAAACCGCCCATGCTACCAAGGCGCGCAAATATTATTAACGCGCGACAACTTTGGTTGTGGCTCATCTCGTGAGCACGCGCCATGGGCGCTGAAGCAATATGGCTTTGAAGTTATTTTAGCTGAAAGCTTTGCAGATATTTTCTTTAATAACTGTGGTAACAACCAAATGTTAGCCATAGCGTTACCTGCCGACACGCTTGAGCAATTGTTTGTACTTAGCGAGCAGCACGACGATATTAACATTGAAATCGATCTTGAAAATCAAACACTAACAAGCAGTAAGTTTGCACCAATTAGTTTTGATATTAGTAAAGAGGTAAAAGAACGTTTGTTAAGTGGTTTAGACTTTATTGGTGTAACCGAAACACTAAACCCACAAATTGATGCGTTTGAAAAACAACTAGCTACTGAGCGTTCTTGGCAGTAATTTCTTAACCTGTAATTAAGAATCACGTATTAAGAATCACGTATTAAAAAGCACGGCAATTGCCGTGCTTTTTTGTGGGTAAATATGAGATGTGGTAGCTAAGGCTTAATGCCTAAAGTCAGCCATTAACGCAGGTATACCGGGTAACATACCTACAATTGCCATTACAGTGGTAAGTAGCACAAACATGATAAGTGGAATCACCCAGCGGCTCATTTTAGTTAGCTCAGCGCTGCGCTCTTTACAGCCAATCAGCCCTAAGTTATCAAGTAACATAGTAAGTGACCAACCAAAAGCAGGATTAACCAAGGTCGAAGCAAACACCACAATAGCGGCTGATTGCGTCGTTTTACCTTCGCGCGTCATTTCCATGCCAGCTTCAAGTAGCGGGATAAACACCCCAACAATAAGCGCTACACACAATACAGGCTGCCAAATTGCTAAATCCATAGGGTAACCCCATAAACCAGCAATAATACAAAATAATGCAGTTAAAATAGCGCCAGCAGGGATAGGGCGTTTAGCAATAGCGGCAGGCACAATATAAGTACCCCAAGAGGAGGCAAAGTTAGCACCACCGGCAAGTGAGCCGAATGTTTGTCTAACCGATGCACTTAGCATGGTGTCGTCTATATTCATTTGTACTTTTTCAGTGCGTTGCGGATAGCTTATTTTTTGAAATACTTGATGGCCTAAAAAATCAGGAGACCACATAGCAACGGCGAGCACTGCAAATGGTAGTACAACAACAAAGCTTTCAAGTGTTGGTAAACCTAGCATCCAACCCGTGTTTTCGCCCCACCAGTAAGCTGGGTTCATATTTGGTAAACCCGGTGCAGTATGAAACTCAAACGGTGCACCTAAGGCAAAGGCAACCACGCCACCAATAAGGCAGCTTAACGGCACGGCTAACCAACGTTTTTTAAAGTGCTCTAACAGTGCATATAGTAAAATGGTGGCTAAAATAACAATAAACGCAATGTGTGCCATATCAATGGCTTCAGCCCAAGCAAACAGCTTTTTAACTTGCGAAATAGTACCAATAAAGCCTAAATAAATAAGTAGCCCGCCACATACACCTTTACTGGTTAGGCGCGCGAGCATACTTCCTCCCTTGGTTATGGCTAAAATAAAACCAAAGGCACCAATGAGTAAGCCAAACGCCATAGGATGGCCGCCAGCAGCAACAACAATAGGAATTAACGGAATAAGCGGGCCGTGAGTACCAGCCAAGTTGGCTGTAGGTAAAATAAAGCCTGAGAATAAGATGATAAAAATAGAAACAATGAGTAATTCGTAGCGCACATTTTCTAAAACAAAGGCATCGCTTAATCCAAGAGGCGCCGCAAAGGTTGCTGCAATAGCCCCCACCATAACGACTTTACCAATAGTGCCCGCCATTGCAGGTATAGTGTCTTCAAATTCAAATCGGTAATCTCTAAACGGTAAATTAGGACGCCAGCGCTTAGGCTGCATAATTTGTAATTCATGTTCGAGGTACTCGTCGCGAGTATTAAACTCTGAACTCGGCTTGTGAAGTTGCTCGTAGCTTTGAGCATCCTTGTGCGTGTTTGATGGTGCATCACCGGGTGGTGTAGTTTGCATGCGTTCTCCTGCAACATTGTTGCTTAATCAAATAAATACGGCTTTTGTTAAAGCAAATGAATATTGAACATGCAGGGTAAATCAGCTTTTAGGCTGGGATGTATAGGCAAAAGGTCGTGCATGGTTGTTTTTAATACAGTTAATCTGACAGTCAGCTTTACGTTAAAAATTATAAAATTACACAAAATGATTTAAAGTTATTACAAATCAATGGTTTGTTTTTTATTTCAAGGAGTTTGATCACTGTTTATAGCGGGAAGTAGTGTTAATGGCAGGTTATTATCCTTTAGTCTTAGTGGCTGTAAAAGCCGCTTTGTTTGAAAAGCTTATTGGTAGCAGCCGTTAATTTCGTTTTATTTGTGGTGAAATAATACTTCTGTTACTTTCGGATTGTTAATAACAACAATAAAGAATAGAGATGCAACTCAACTCCCCTAAATCAATTGGTATTTTACTTGGTACGCTTTACGGCATATTTATGCGGCTGTTTGTAGAGCTAGTCAATGCTTACAATTTAGGTAGCTTAGTCTCTATATCATTTATGTTTTTAGTGCCTGTTGCTATTGGCTATATTCGTATTCACTTTGAGTACAACGAATCAAAAACATTAACTAAAAGGCAAATGATCACGATTGCTTGGCAGCCTATTTTTGTTTTTTATTTGTAAGTGTAATTACTTTGCTTGAAGGGAGCATTTGTGTGGCAATGGCTTTGCCTGCTTTTATGTTTTTTGCCAGCATTGGTGGGTTACTTGCGGGCTTTGTTAGAAAACGTAAAATAAAAAAAGCGAATAGTTCTTTATTATCAATCGCGTTGTTACCTGTATTACTTTCACCTATTGAAGTTAACTTTTTACATTTATCAAAAACATACGAAGTAACAAATTCAATAGCTATTAACGCGCCCATCAATGTTGTGTGGCAGCAGTTAGCTAATGTGAGTGACATAAAACCACAGGAAGTGCCTTTTTCACTCACTCAATTAATTGGTGTACCAAAGCCATTAAAGGCAAGTATGAATGCTAGCGGTATAGGCGCTGTTCGCACAAGTACTTGGCAAAAAGGCGTTGTGTTTGAAGAAGTAATAACCGACTGGCAGCCAAACAAAAAAATGCATTATAGATTTGATATAGACCCAGATGCTATCCCCGATGACGCACTCGATAAACACGTAAAACTAGGCGGTGAATACTTTTCACCTCTTTACGGTGGATATGAGTTAAGTGAAGATAAAAGCGGCAATACGATTTTAACGTTAAAAACGACCGTGCAAGATAATACAAATTTTGGTATTTATTCGCGAATATGGGGTGAGGTGATATTTCAAGATTTTCATCATTCACTTTTAACGTTGATGAAAAACAGAGCTGAAAAATCACTTATCGCAGCTGTTTCTTATAATTAGCTTAAACCATTGTGACTATAAAAAAATATTACACGCTAAAAGTTAAAGCCTTTGCATTTGCAAAGGCTTTTGTTTTAACTGCTAACTTTTACCAGATCATTTCTACAAATTCAGGGTGGTCGATATACGGGTTACGATTACCTTGAAATTCAAACGCTGCTTGGTTACGGTCAAGTTCCATTTGGCTTACAGGATCGCTGTTATGCCAGTTAAGCAGCATGGCTACAACCCAGCTTTCAAACACTTGGTTGCTTGAACCATTAAGTACAGCATTACTTGAGGTCGTTTTTGTTTGCCAAGTGCCTATTACATTTTCGTAGCGCGTTGCCATATAAAAATAAGCGCGAGCAAAGTCACCTTTAAATTCGTCAATTGGCTCAAATACAGTACCTGAGTAATTTAATGAACCTGCGGCAGAACCTAATTTACTTCCGTTAGTTGATGTAAATGAAGCGCTTGCTACTTCACCAAATGGGAAGTTACTACGTTTTGAGTTTACATAACCGTCGGTTGCGTAAATATGATGCACATCTGAGTTCATTGGCTCAATAGTGCCGCCAAACCAGCTTTTAGGAAATGAATGCTCACGGTTGTAACAACCGCCTTCTCCACTATAGTTACCACATTGATCGCTCACCGCAGCATAATTGTAGCTGTCAGAGCCGTTTGGTTTTTCGCTATACATATCTAAAATGCTGTTATCGTTTTCAAAGTATTTATCACGTGCAGATGAGTCGTAAAAATTCCAAATAGCCGAGTAACCCTGTGCATTATGATCTTTAATAATATTATAAAGCTCAGTTTTTAGTGCATAACCCGATAACCCTTGAGCAGTAACATAGTAGCCAGTGGGTGTTGGGGTGGTCCCGCCGCCATCACCAGAGCCACTACCTAAAGTAAATGCTGTGCTGTCGGTGCTATTAAAACTTGCACCGCTAGCAAGTGTGGTAGAGCCTTGCTTAAGCGCATAACTGCCATTACCTGTTGAACAACACATGCCATCGCCGTAGCTGTCGTTAATAACAAGTGTGTAAGTTCCATCAGTTAGGCATATTTGCTCATCATACTGAGTGTTTGATGCGTAACCACTGCCGTTAGCAACAGCGCTACCTTGATTGTTATTAACGGCCCAGCTAGTCTCGCTACCGTAATTATCGGTATTAAGCGTTAGTGTAAGGCTATTGTCGGTACAACTTGTTGATGCGCTGCCATCAGCATTTGGTAAAAAGTTATCTACGTATACGGTTTCGCTTCCATCAAATCCACTTACATCATAAAACCTAAGCCCTACGCTAATTGTTTTATCACTATTTGCTGTATAGCTATGGCTAACTGTTTGCCATTGGTTAGTTTGTGCTTGATTTGAATAGCCTTGATAACCATCTACATACAAGCGAGCTTTAATTTTACCTTCGGTGTGGTAAACATCAGCCGAAAAGTTATAGGTTTTACCTGCTTCTACAGCAACCTGTTGTAGTAAATCAGTGTTACTTTGCGATCCTGTTGTTACATTTGCAGCAGCAGAGCTACTACCGCTTTTAACTGTACTGGTTGAGCGCGTTAAAGCAATTCCGCTATCTATCGTAGTCCATGCATCAGGTGTATTACCTGACCATTGTTCAAAGCCGCCATTAGCTACATTGGCCATTACAGGTAATGAGCCAAGTAACAATGCGGTACTAAGTAGTTTATTTTTATATTTCCCGTGTAACATAGTTGTTCCTATTTTTATTTTGAATGAGGAATATACCCTACATTAGTTAGGTTACAAAATTGTTAATTTAAAGTGCTGTAAAAGGCAATAATCGTCCTTTAATCTGTTTTTGAAGGTATTTTTATAAATTAATAACTAAATGGAATATCAAAGCAGATTCTATTCTTTTTTTATCTATGCAGAGCCCGTTATCCTACATACTTAGAAAACCTCAACAGATACGCTCTGGATGAGGTAAAACTCATTTTTAACAATACACAAAGTGTGTTGTGTTTAATTTTCAGGGTTATGGGGAATCGATTCATGTTGTTAGGTCAACTAAATGCTGCGGCAAGCCCGCTATCGCAAGATCAAGTACAAAAGCTGCAAGGTTTAGTGGCTGAACTTAATCCAATTCAACAAGCGTGGGTAAGTGGTTACTTAGCTGCAAATGCTAATTCGGCTGCGTTAGGTGCTTCTACGGCAGGCGTACCGGCTGCGGGTGATGCAGCAGCGCTAACTATTTTATATGGTTCGCAAACAGGTAACGCAAAAGGTGTAGCTACCAAAATGAAAGAGCAGGCTGAGTCGCGAGGCTTAGCAGTTAAGCTTGTTAGCATGTCAGATTACAAACCAACAGCCCTGAAAAAAGAAAAGTTTTTAACTATCGTTGTATCTACTTACGGCGAAGGTGAGCCACCTGAAGACGCAGAAACACTTCACGAATTTTTAGCCACTAAAAAAGCGCCAAAACTAGACGATGTAAAAATAGCGGTTATTGGCTTAGGTGATTCTAGCTATGAGTTTTTCTGCCAAACAGCAAAAGATTTTGAAGAGCGTTTAAATAAACTCGGTGCGCAAACCATATATCAACGTGCTGATTTAGATGTAGATTACGAAGATGAAGCTGCAACATGGATTGCCGGTGCAGTTGATGCATTCGAACCTGATTTAAAAGCGCAGCAAGAAGCCGCTGGTGGTCAAGTTGTATCAATGCCATTTGGCGCACCAATGACCGCTTCAAGCCAATATACAAAACAAAATCCATTTGAAGCAGAGCTATTAACAGTTCAAAAAATTACCGGTCGCGACTCCACTAAAGATGTACGCCACGTTGAAATTTCGCTTGAAGGTTCAGACATTACTTACACACCTGGTGATTCATTAGGTGTGTACTTTTTAAATGATGATGTATTAGTTGATGAAGTACTTACACTTACTCAAATAGATGCAACAAGCATTGTAAAAGTAGGTGATGAAGAGCTAAGCGTACGCGGCGCACTTATTGAAAAACTAGAGCTGACTCAGTCATACCCTGGTTTTGTAGAAAAATACGCAATAGCAACTGGTACGCCTGAATTATTAAAGCTTGTAGAAGATAAAGCCGCAATGCGTGCGTATATTGAACCTCGTCAAATATTTGATGTGATTCGCCAAAACCCTGCAAAAATTGATGCGCAAACATTAGTAGACTGCCTACGTAAACTACAAGCTCGTTTGTACTCAATTGCATCTAGCCAAGCAGAGGTTGAAGACGAAGTACATTTAACATTAGGTCTAGTGCAGTTTGATGCATTTGATAGCGAGCATTTAGGTGGCTGTACAGGTTACTTAACTCGTCGTGCAGAAGAAGGTTGTAAAGTTAAAGTATTTAGCGAACACAACGACAATTTCCGCCTACCCACTAACGATGATACACCTGTGATTATGGTTGGCCCTGGTACGGGTATTGCGCCGTTTCGTGCATTTTTACAAGAGCGTGATTCGCGTGAAGCGCAAGGCAAAAACTGGTTGTTTTTTGGTAACCCACATTTCACTCAAGACTTTTTATACCAAGTAGAAATACAGGGTTATTTAAAATCGGGTTTACTTAACAAAGTAGATGTTGCATTTAGCCGCGATCAAGCAGAAAAAGTATACGTACAAGATAAGTTACGCAGTAACAGTAAAGACGTGTTTGAATGGTTAGAAGCTGGCGCTCACTTTTATATTTGTGGCGATGCAAATCGCATGGCAAAAGATGTACACAACGCCTTGCTTGATATTGTTAAAGAAAACACAGGCAAGAGCAATGAAGACGCAGAGCAATATTTAAAAGATTTGCGTAGCGCAAACCGCTATCAGAAAGACGTGTATTAATCACGTTTCTTATTTTATTTAACAGCTAGCAGCCGTCACTGTAACAAATTTAGGATTTAAAATGAGCGAACAAGATAAAAACGTAAAACTTTCTGATAACGAACGTTTGAAAAGAGAAAGTAACTTTTTACGTGGCACCATAGAGCAAGATTTAAAAGACGAAATTACCGGTGGCTTTACAGCCGATAACTTTCAGCTAATTCGTTTTCATGGCATGTATCAACAAGATGACCGCGATATACGTGGAGAGCGCGCTAAGCAAAAGCTAGAGCCGCTACATAATGTGATGTTACGTGCACGTATGCCTGGTGGTATTATTAAGCCAGAGCAGTGGTTAGCAATCGACAAGTTTGCAGATGACAAAACAAGCTACGGCAGCATTCGTTTAACAACGCGTCAAACGTTTCAGTTTCATGGTGTATTAAAGCCTAATATTAAAGGCATGCACCAAATGCTTGATAGCGTAGGTATTGACTCTATTGCAACCGCTGGTGACGTTAACCGTAACGTGCTTTGTACTACTAACCCCGTTGAGTCTGAGTTACACCAAGAAGCTTACGACTGGGCTGCAAAAATTTCTGAACATTTATTACCAAAAACGAAAGCGTATGCCGAAATTTGGTTAAATGGCGAAAAAGCAGAAACCACAGAAGAGCCAATTTTAGGATCTAACTACTTACCGCGTAAGTTTAAAACAACGGTAACTATCCCACCTAACAACGAAGTTGATGTGCACGCTAACGATTTAAACTTTGTGGCAATTGCTGATAACGGCAAACTTGTTGGTTTTAACGTATTAGTGGGCGGTGGCCTTGCCATGACGCACGGCGATACAGCAACTTATCCGCGTAAAGCCGATGACTTTGGCTTTATTACGCTAGAAGATACCTTAAAAATTGCAGAGCATGTTGTATCTGTGCAGCGCGATTGGGGTAATCGTTCAAACCGTAAAAATGCAAAAACTAAATACACATTAGACCGTGTAGGCGTTGATGTATTTAAAGCCGAAGTAGAAAAACGCTCAGGCGTTACATTTGCACCAAGTCGCCCGTTTGAGTTTACTCACCGTGGCGATCGTATTGGTTGGGTTGAAGGCATTGATGGTAAGCACCACTTAACGCTATTTATTCAAAGTGGTCGTATTTTAGACTATCCAGGCAAGCCGCTTAAAACAGGTTGTCGTAAAATTGCAGAAGTTCACCAAGGTGACATGCGTATGACGGCAAACCAAAACTTAATTATTGCTGGCGTACCTGCAGATCAAAAAGCCGTGATTGAAGAAATTGCTCGTAGCCATGGCCTGATTGATGACACAGATTCGCAGCAGCGTAAAAATTCTATGGCGTGTGTTTCACTGCCAACGTGCCCACTTGCAATGGCCGAAGCAGAGCGTTACTTACCAAGCTTAGTAGAAAAAACTGAAGCATTACTTGCTAAGCACGGTATACCCGATGACAGCATTATTATGCGCGTTGTAGGTTGCCCGAACGGCTGTGGCCGCGCAATGCTTGCAGAAGCAGGTTTAGTAGGTAAAGGCCCAGGTAAGTACAACGTTTACTTAGGTGGTAATTTAGAAGGTACACGTATTCCTAAATTGTACCTTGAGAACGTAGGCGAAGACGTTTACCTAGAAGCATTCGATAAGCTCATTGGCCAATGGGCAAGCGAGCGCAATGACGGTGAGTGTTTTGGTGACTTTGTTATACGCAAAGGCATTGTTGCTGAAGTAAAAGTATCAGTAACCGATTTTCACGCTTAATTAAATACCAGCGCTTTGGCGCTGGTGAGGTTTGGAATTTACCATGAGTGAATTTAAAAACATTTTACAGCTAGATAAACAAAGCCAAACGGCTATGTTAGCTGATGCTAATGGTTTACTAGCGAATATGAGCGCAGAACAGCGTGTTGCATGGGCGCTTGATAACTTGCCTAATACGGCTTTTTTATCATCTAGCTTTGGTATTCAAGCGGCAGTAATGCTGCATTTAATGACCTCACAACGTCCAGATATTCCCGTTGTATTAACCGATACAGGCTATTTATTTCCTGAAACGTATCAGTTTATTGAGCAAATGAGTGAGCGTTTATCACTTAACTTAAAGGTGTATAGAGCGCCGCTTAGCCCAGCATGGCAAGAGGCTAAATTTGGTAAACTATGGGAGAAAGGCGAAGACGGCATTAAGCAATATAATCAGCTTAATAAAGTAGAGCCGATGACCCGTGCGTTAAAAGAAATAGAGGCTGGCACTTGGTTTAGTGGTTTGCGCCGCGATCAATCATCTACACGTGCTGATAAACAGTTTGTAGAAATTAGCCGTGGTACCGTTAAAGTGTACCCGATTATTGAATGGTCTAACCGCGACGTGTATCAGTATCTTACTAAGCACGATTTACCTTACCACCCATTATGGGAGCAAGGTTATGTGTCTATGGGAGACGTACATACAACACGTAAGTTAGAACCAGGAATGACTGAGGAAGAAACTCGCTTTTTTGGTTTAAACCGAGAATGTGGACTACACATGGATGGTGACGGTATTTAACGCGACTACGGTGTAGTTAAATTGCAAATAAAAACGCAGCTTCGGCTGCGTTTTTATTTTTTATTAGGGTACAAAAAATTGCCTAATTAAGTATTTTTTATTAGACTCAAGGCAATAAAGGATTAATTAAAGCAGGAACGCTATGAAATACTTTACCTACTTAGCTATATCAATCATGGCTATTGCAGTCATCTCTTTGTTTTATTTAAAAAAGCCCGATGGTCAAACATGGCTTTCTGCATCATCAATTAGCAGTGAATCTCAGCAAATTAAAGAAAAAATGGTTGCGCTATCTAGCAATACTTTGGATCAAGCAGTGCAGGGCGTTAAGCAAGCTGGCGATAAAATTGCGAGCAGTATTTCTGATGAACCAATCCCTGAAAGTACTACCTCAAGCAGCAAAATTTTTAAGTGGCAAGACGAAACAGGCCAATGGCACTTTTCTGATACACCTAACCCGCATGCAAAAAGCATTGAAGTAAAACTCGATCCTAAAGATATTACTGTTATTGCTGCAGAAGACACGTCTATTTTAAATACCTCCCCAAGTACAAATACAATGTCAGCTGCACCAGAGGGGATCAGTATTTTGAACCCAGACTCTGTTAAAAAGCTATTTAATGATGCCAATAATGTAAAAGACAAACTAGAAAAACGTAATAAAGAAATTAATAATTTAAGTGCACTTTAATTATTTAGAGTGAGTACTTTTATGGTTTTTTAAATAACGTTTTTCGGCTTCCATCAATAATACGGTTAAATATATTTTAGTGGGAAGCGACAGCAGTACACCTACAGCAATGCATGCCGCCGCTATAATTATTCCTTTAATACCATGCTCGACAGTAAAGTAACTCGACACAATTAAAGTGTGGCCAGTCACGATAAGGCACAACCCAAGCACTATTGATGTTTTAAGCAGCCTAATTATCATTGTTTGCGACATAGTTACCTCACTAATAGTCGCATAGTGTAGGCACGCTTTAAATGCTTAGCATTGATTTAAGACAACAAACAGCACACATAAAAAAGCCCAGCTTATTACTAAGCTGGGCTTTTAAATGTATTAACTACCGTCTTTGTTAGTCGAGCATATTACGCAGTACATATTGTAAAATACCGCCGTGTTTGTAGTAATCCCACTCTTTAGGGGTATCAATACGTACATCAGCACTCAAGGTTACTTTTTTACCTTCGGCATTTGTAGCAATAACGGTTACTTCATCGGTTTTATCGTACAGGCCATCAATATCAAATTGTTCTTGCCCTGTTAACCCATGTGACTCGTAGCTTTCACCTTCTTTAAATTGCAGCGGTAATACACCCATACCAATTAAGTTAGAGCGATGAATTCGCTCATAGCTTTGTGCTACAACCGCTTTAACGCCTAGTAAAAGTGAGCCTTTGGCCGCCCAGTCACGAGATGAACCCGTACCGTATTCCTTACCCGCTAAAATAATGAGTGGCGTATTATTTTTTTGATACTCCATTGCTGCATCATAAATACTCTCTAGCGTATCGCCAGGCTGAGTACGTGTTACGCCGCCTTCAGTACCTGGTGCTAGTAAGTTTTTAAGACGAACATTAGCAAACGTGCCACGCATCATTACTTCGTGATTACCACGGCGTGAACCGTACGAGTTAAACTGCGCTTTATCTACGCCATTTTCTTGCAAGTATAAACCTGCTGGTGCATCTGCTTTAATAGCGCCCGCAGGAGAAATATGGTCAGTGGTTACTGAATCCCCAAGCTTAGCTAAACAACGTGCACCTTCGATAGTAGGAATGCCCGGTGGTTCTACTTTCATACCATCAAAAAATGGTGCTTTTTTAATGTAGGTAGATGCGTCATCCCAATCGTAAAGTTTGCCATCTGGTATTTTAATTTGCTGCCAACGGCTATCGCCTTCGTAAACGTTAGCGTAGCTTTTTTCGAACATTTCTTTAGTTACTGTTTCTTTAACTAGGTCACTTACTTCTTTAACGCTTGGCCAAATGTTTTTAAGGTAAATATCGTTACCGTTAGCATCTTGAGCCAGGGGTTCGTTGTATACGTCAATATCGGTTCTGCCCGCAATGGCGTAAGCAACAACAAGCGGAGGGGACGCTAAAAAGTTCATTTTAACATCTTGGTGAATACGCCCTTCAAAGTTACGGTTACCCGATAAAATAGAGCTCACTACCAATTTATGTTTTTGAATTGCGTCTGATATTTCAGTTGCAAGCGGCCCTGAGTTACCAATACACGTAGTACAGCCGTAGCCAACTAAGTTAAAGCCTAAGCTTTCTAAGTCGTCCATTAAGCCTGCTTTTTCTAGGTAGTCGGTAACTACTTTAGAGCCTGGTGCAAGTGATGTTTTAACCCAAGGTTTTACATTAATGCCTAACTGTTTTGCTTTTTTGGCAACCAAACCAGCAGCTAAAATAACACTTGGGTTAGAAGTATTAGTACAGCTGGTAATTGCGGCAATAACACAAGCGCCATCGTTTAACTCAAACTCTTGCCCTTTAAATTTAACCTTGGCGGCGCCCATAAACTGCGCTTCGTTGACTGGTTCATCTGGATTTGTTGTTGGCCCTTCACTTTCAATACGAGCTTGTTCTTCGTCGCTATTATCACGACGAGCCATACGTTCATCTTGAAAGTTTTTTAAATGCTGGCTAATCACTTCACCAGCCTTGTCTAGGGAAATTCTATCCTGTGGTCGTTTAGGGCCTGCAAGGCTTGGTACAACATCACCTAATTTAAGCTCGAGTGTATCGGTATAGCTAGCTTCGTCACCATCGTTACGCCATAAACCTTGGTGTTTTGCGTAATCCTCAATTACCTTTAGGTGACTTTCGTCGCGGTTTGTTAAGCGAAGATAGTTAATGGTTTCATCATCAATTGGGAAAATACCACACGTAGCGCCGTATTCTGGTGCCATATTCGCTATGGTTGCTCTATCGGCAAGTGGTAAGTCGGCAAGGCCATCACCATAAAACTCTACAAATTTACCCACTACACCATGGTTACGCAGTATTTCGGTTACCGTTAACACTAAATCTGTAGCTGTAGTACCTTCAGGTAAGCGGCCGCTTAGCTTCATACCGACTACTTGTGGAATGAGTAAGCTAATTGGCTGACCAAGCATGGCTGCTTCGGCTTCAATACCGCCTACACCCCAACCAAGCACACCTAAGCCATTAATCATGGTGGTGTGAGAGTCAGTCCCTACAAGCGTGTCTGGGTAAGCAAATTTTTTGCCGTCGCGCTCTTCATTAAAAACTACGCGCGCTAAGTATTCTAGGTTTACTTGGTGAACAATACCGGTTGCTGGTGGCACTACTTTTAAATTATCAAAAGCGGTTTGTCCCCAGCGTAAAAATTCGTAACGTTCTTTATTTCGGTCGTATTCTAGTTTTGCATTTAAATCAAAAGCACCATCGTTACCATAACCATCTACTTGTACCGAGTGATCAATGACAAGCTCAGCAGGTGATAACGGGTTTATTTTTGCGGGATCTCCACCTAGTTTTTCCATTGCGTCACGCATCGCGGCTAAATCAACAATAGCGGGTACGCCGGTAAAATCTTGCATAACAACACGGGCGGGAGTAAAGGCAACTTCAGATGCAGGCTTTGCTTGAGGATCCCAATTAAGGAGAGCTTGAATATCTTGTTCTTTTATATTTGCGCCATCTTCGTTACGAAGAAGGTTTTCAAGTAATACTTTTAAGGAAAAGGGCAATCGTTTCGCTTTGTCGCCAAGTCCTTTTAGAGAATGAATATGATATTGCTCACCATTTATTGTGAGCTGATGTTGGGTATCGAAACTATTATTCATTATTTGCCCCTTTATGAATTAGAAAAATATTTTGAAGAGTGACCTCTGTAGTGTTCGAGTTGCAAAGTACATACCAGTGTAAAAAATCGTGTTTAGAGAACGAATTTTATACAGTTAATATAGTAGAGATGATGCTGAAAAGTTTAATTTCAAGAGATGATTTGAAAGAGGTAGGGTCAATAGTTATTTCGACCCTTATTAATTACTGTAACCAACCTTGTTGCTTACCTTTAATACTCAAACAAAGTAAAGCGATGGCAATAATGATTACAAATATAGGCATAAATACAGCACTTGCACCAAGTAGCTCAATACTGTTTATGACCACAAAATTATAATATTGCTGAATTAAAATAGCGCCGAGCGATAGCGCAAAAGTAGGTGTTGCCAGCGCGTTTTTAGCAAGTAAAAACAGACAACCAAAAGTGCTTCCAAATACAGCTATAGCAAATGCAATGGTTGACCAAATAGGAACGTTAGAGTAGGCAGCTTGTTGATCTAGCGGAAGTTTACCTATCACTTCGGGTGTCATCATCATGTGCATAGCAAATGCAATAACGCCAAGTAAGTTCCATACGAGTGCCGCCCATGCAGCGGGCTTAAACCAATTTTTAGGTGTTTTAACAGACATTTTATAACCTTGTTTTTATTATTAATTAGGTTATTAAAGAGTAAAAAGGCCAACTATACAAGTTGACCTTTTTATATAAAAAGAGGGCTTTTAAATGCTTAACCAAACGAAATAGGTCGACGACCTGTTTTATCATCTACTTTTGGTTTTTTAGTTCGCTTACGCTTACTTTTAGCTGGCTGATTTGTTGGTTGTGGTGCAGCTTGCTTTGACTCTGCTTGAGTTTGTACCGCAGGTTTTTCTGCAGGGGTTGCGTCTTCACTTAGCGCAAGTTTAAAAAATTCGCCATCAAATTCTAATACATCGCCACTGTATAATTTTTTCCGCTTTATTGTACAAATTTCATGGTTAACACCCACATAGCCTTCGGTAATTAGGTTTTTAGCTTGGCCGCCACCTTCAACTAAGTTTAGTACTTTTAATAATTTACAAAGCTCAATTGGCTCTTCTTCTAATTCTATTTCTATGTATTCTTCGTTCATATTTGCTCTCGGTGGGGTAACGCACAAGCTGTAGTATAAAGGCTTGCAGCTACTTTTGCACCAAAGCAAGTGACTTTCGCTAATTGTAATACTTAAATAGCTATGAAATTTTTTATGTATTTTATCTGTCTTTAAAAAAACTGAAGCAATTGAAGAGTAACCTTTGCAGCAGTTAATTTTACGTATGGCCTGCTAATTGCTAAAACTTTGGCGGATTAAATAGTTTTCATTAAATGGAGTAGGAAATGGGCGTAAGATTGGCAATGAAAAAAGAGCTAATGGGATTAGACAATTCAGGTATGTTAACTGCTGACGATGTTAGAGAGCACCTTGCTAATTCTGTAAAAAAGCAAGCTGATCAAGATGAACGCGGTTTTTCTGTAATTTCAAAGTTCAATGATACCCATAGCCGTTTAGTTAGTGGTGATGCCACGAGAAAAACAAAACTCGAGTTTGAACGACATCGTTTATTTAAAGACGTTTTATATACTCGAAAAAGTGTTGATGCTTGGTTAGATAGCCAAACAAATTAAATTGCTATAAATAGTTACCTTTAATAGACTACAAGCGTAATCAAAAGGGGTAACTATGAAAAATGGAATTTTAATGTGTGTGTTGGCATTACCATTAGCTGCGTGCCAACAACCTACCGTGTATGTATTTAGTGAAAACTTGCAAGATGAACAGAGCAATCAGCTCGATGCTGCGCTAAAAGCACAATCGCTCCCTTATGAATATGTACCGCTGGCAATCCCATCAGAGTTTGGTGAGGCTACATTACTCTTATCAAGTGACAAAATTTACCCAAAAGAGACTGAGCAGTTAGCTACTATTATGCAGGGGCTAGGTTACGAGCCACAAGTTAACTATACAACGCGTTCAAATCATTTTTATGGTGATGGCAATATAGGCTTTTATCTAAAAAATGCAGTGGCGGGTACAACCTTTGTTATGCCTAAAAAGTTACGAACAACTCAATGCAGCGAAGACAAGTACAATGATTTACTCGTCACATTTACAGATAAATATGCTGACTTTACCTTACCCAGTGGCGCTGTTGTAAGGTTAGGTTGGGAGTTTTTGTACGGTTACGTTGTCATTTATTACAAAAATTATTCGCAAACATACAGTCACTCACAACCATTTATAAATACGCCCTTTGGCGCCAAACCATCCGATACTTACAGGTTTACAGCTCACGTTAATAACCCCAGCTGGCTTGATTGCTCACTACAAATTGTTTATATGGACTGAGTGATAGAGTTAACCGTGAGTTTCTATATGCTCGCTAAGTTTTGCAATACGCAGACTCATACCTTCTATAATTCGGTCTTTAATTTTTTCGCGGATAACATTAGGTAAGCGGGTGAGTGCTTCAGGGGTAATGGCAAGTACTATGGTGTCGGTTTTAGCGCGAGCACTGGTACTGCGCTCTCGGTTATTTATAAAGGCACCTTCACCTATAAATTCACCGGGCTCAATAGTGCCAAGTTCTAGCAAATGGTTATGCTTAAATACCAGTAAAGCGCCGCTAAGTACAATGTACAAACGTTTGTCGTTATCGTATTGCTTAAATAAAAATTGATGCTGGCTTACTAAATACAACAGGCCGAACGACTCTAATAAGACTTGGCGCTCGCTGAGCGTAAATTCTTTAAAAAAGTGCAGCCTGTTTATTATTTCCATTTGTTTGAATAATGGAATATGTTCGATTAGCTTCATCAATAACCAAATGTGTTAAAAGCGTTTAATCAGCTAATATTGCGCTCTTTTAATTTTCGGGTCAACGTGTTGCGTCCCCAACCAATTTTTATAGCAGCATCTTGCTTATGACCAGAACAATTAGCCAGTGCGGTTTTAATTAAGCGAGTTTCTAGCTGGGCTTGAATGTCAGGCCAAATATTTTCTTTGCCTTTTTTTAGCTCTTGATTAAGCCATTGTTGAAACGCATCTAACCAATCACCTTCTTCTTGGGTTGGTGAAGCATCCAGAATCTCCGGCGGTAAGTCTTGCTCGCTTACAAGCTCACCCGGTGCCATAACTGTCAGCCAGCGACACGTGTTTTCTAATTGGCGTACATTGCCAGGCCAATTAAATAAACGTAATTGCTCTGTTGCCTTAGGGCTCAGCACTTTGCTTTCTACTTGTAGCTCTTTAGCGCTTTTATGTAAAAAATGTTGCGATAAGCTTTCTATATCTTCAGTGCGTTCTCGAAGAGCGGGTAAACGTAGGCGCACAACATTAAGACGATGAAATAAATCATCCCTAAATTTGCCCTGTTTAACTAAATCTTCAAGGTTTTGGTGCGTAGCTGCAATAATGCGTACGTCCACTTTTATACTTTGATGGCCACCAACGCGATAAAACTCACCATCGGCAAGAACGCGTAATAAACGTGTTTGTACATCAAGTGGCATATCACCAATTTCATCTAAAAATAGTGTGCCGCCATTGGCTTGCTCAAAACGGCCTTTACGCACGCTGTCGGCGCCCGTAAATGCGCCTTTTTCGTGGCCAAATAACTCTGACTCAACAAGCTCTTTTGGAATGGCTGCCATGTTAAGTGCAATAAATTGGTTTTCTTTACGTGGGCTATGATTGTGCAAAGCACTGGCGACAAGTTCTTTACCTGTTCCAGATTCACCATTTATTAATACGCTCATGCTAGAAGCCGATAGTTTACCTATCGCTCTAAACACTTCTTGCATTGCGGGCGCTTCACCAATTATGTGGGCACTTTTTGGTGGAGCTTGCTTGCGCTTAGTTTTTTTAGTGGAGTTTGCTCTGCATGCGCTTTCGACTAGCGCCACTGCTTCGTTTAAATCAAACGGCTTAGCGAGGTATTCAAAAGCACCTTTTTGGAATGCATTTACAGCTGAGTCTAAATCTGAGTGCGCAGTCATTATAATTACCGGCAGCCCAGGGTTTTGCTCTGCAATAAGTTCAAGCAACGCCATACCATCCATACCAGGCATTCGTACGTCAGAAACTAAAACAGTAGGTTGGCTAAACTTTAGGGCGCTTAGTACATCTTGCGCATTAGCAAAGCTCTCTGTGTTAAACCCTGCACGGGTTAGTGCTTTTTCAAGTACAAATCGAATAGAAGCATCATCATCTACAAGCCAAACTGTTTTCATGCAAACTCCAAACATTAATCTGCAAAGGGCAGATAGATATTAAATTCAGTATGTCCAGGCCAGCTATCACATTCTATATAGCCATCATGTTGATCTATCAGTGTTTGCGCTATTGAGAGTCCTAACCCAGAGCCACCTTCTTTATTGGTGATCATAGGGTAGAACAGTGTTTCGCGTACACTGGGATCAATACCTGGTCCGTTATCAGATATTTGGATCAACAAGGCTTTTTTAGGTGCTTTACCTGGGCGACGATGCTGATGATTAATGCGGGTTTTTATTGTTATTTCACCGCCATCTACAAGCGCCTGTTGGGCATTTCGAACAATGTTTAATACCACTTGCTGAATTTTGCCTTGATCAATGTATACATCAGGAATACTTGGGTCGTAATCTTTAACTAAGCTAATGTTAGAACAATTATCTAACGTACTTAGCCTTGCAACTGATTCAAGTGATTGATGTATATTGCCATACGATTTTTGCGGAAGTTGATTGGGTCCCAAAAGCCTATCTACTAGTTCGCGTAATCGGTCGGCTTGCTCAATGATGAGCTCAGCACATTGATCTCTTTCTTGTTGATCAACCTCATACTGCAATAACTGCGCCGCTCCGCGAATTCCACCTAAAGGATTTTTAATTTCGTGAGCTAAGCCTCTAATTAGGTTTCGGGCAGCTTGATATTGATGCATTTGATTAGACGCTTGGTCGTGCTTAATTTCGTCATCGGTTTGGCGCCACTCAAATAAAATATAAAGCGAGCCATTAAACTTAATTTGTCGTGTACTTACGGCTACTTTTGCATGGCGAGAATCGCTAAAAACCACGTCAGCTCTGTGCTGCTGGCAATCTACGCCTTCAACTAATGAGTATTGTTCTATACGCTGTAAATCGATTGAATGGTAGTTAAAAAGGCTATCAAACGGTTGTTCTAACAAGCGCTTATTACCAAGGCCAAGCAGCTCGCTGGTACTAGTATTGGCATATACAACGGTAAAGTTTTTATCAAGTAACATGATAGCGGTTGTTTGATTTTGCCAAATGGCATCGAGTAGCTCAGGGCTAAAGTTTTTATTATTAATCATAGCTGCACCATTTTAGTGCGTGGATGTTTGCAAGCAAGTTATATGGTTAAATACACTGCTGCACGTTTAGTAATACCCCAATTTAGTTACCTAGGTTTAGCCCTTTTCGGTGCATAAAAAATATGCAGGGTTCGCTTGTAGCAATAACTTGGTTTTTACTATTAAAAAGCTTTAATTGTAGTGTGTGCTGACCACGTTCTACATCTCTAATTGCAAAGGTTGAGCTGTCACTGGCTGGGCCGTGTGCTTTACCATCAATAAAAAGTTGTATAGTAAAACCAGTTTCAAAGCGTGGTTTTATTCGGCTAGTTACATAAACAGTGCCGGTATTTTCACGAATAGTCTGGTTATGATCAGGTGAGGAAATAGCAATACTAAAGGCCGCTTGTTGAGGCTGAGGTTGCTCGTCGAAAATGTCAGTATTTGTTGCAGGCATATTAAGATCTTGGCTGGTGAGCTTTACTTCTTGAGCCCCTTTATGAGGGGTGTCTGAGAACACTAATACGCCATTTTTATCTTTCCAAGCGTATATTTTTGTTTCACCGGCATAACCATAATTACTTAATCCTAAAGTAATTAATAGTAATAAAATCTTGTTATTCACTCTGCAGCCCTGCATTTTTATCGGTAACTTAACTTTAGTGGAGATTGACTAATTTTACCATTAAAAAAGCCCGCAAAGCGGGCTTGAGAACACACATATTTTTACAGCTTAATTAACAGCTGTAGTACATTTCAAACTCAACTGGGTGAGTTGTCATGTTAAGCTTTTCAACTTCTTTAGACTTAAGTTCGATGTAAGCATCGATTAAGTCATCAGTGAATACGCCACCTTGAGTTAAGAATTCACGGTCTGCGCTAAGTGCAGATAGTGCTTCGTCAAGTGATGCTGCAACAGTTGGAATTTCTGCTGCTTCTTCAGCTGGTAAGTCGTATAAATCTTTATCCATAGCATCGCCAGGGTGGATCTTGTTTTTGATACCATCAAGGCCAGCCATAAGCATTGCTGAGAAAGCAAGGTATGGGTTAGCAGTTGGATCTGGGAAGCGTACTTCAATACGACGACCTTTTTCAGATGGAACCACTGGGATACGGATTGATGCAGAACGGTTACGTGCAGAGTATGCAAGCATAACTGGTGCTTCAAAACCTGGTACTAAACGTTTGTACGAGTTAGTAGACGCATTTGCGAAAGCGTTAATTGCTTTAGCATGCTTGATGATGCCGCCAATGTAGTAAAGTGCATCTTCAGAAAGACCGCCGTACTTATCGCCAGCAAAAAGGTTAACACCGTCTTTAGCTAAAGACTGGTGACAATGCATACCAGAACCGTTATCACCAACAACTGGCTTAGGCATAAACGTTGCTGTTTTACCGTATAAGTGAGCCATGTTATGGATAACATATTTCATTTCTTGAATTTCATCCGCTTTTAATACCATTGTATTAAAGCGAGTAGCGATTTCGTTTTGACCTGCTGTTGCTACTTCGTGGTGATGTGCTTCTACTACTTGGCCCATTTCTTCTAGAACTAGACACGTAGCTGAACGCCAATCTTGGAAGTCATCAACTGGAGCAACTGGGAAGTAACCGCCTTTAACACCTGGACGGTGACCAGTGTTGCCATCTGCATATTCTTTATCTGAGTTCCAAGCAGCTTGCTTAGAATCAATTTTGTACATAGAACCAGACATATCTGATTTGTATTTAACATCGTCAAATACGAAAAATTCTGGCTCAGGGCCAAATAAAACAGTGTCTGCAATGCCTGTAGAACGCATGTAATCTTCAGCACGCTTAGCAACAGAACGCGGGTCGCGCTCATAGCCTTGTAGTGTAGAAGGCTCTACTACGTCACAACGTAAAATTAATGTCGCTTCTTCAGTGAAAGGGTCTAGTTTGATTGACTCAGGAACTGGCATTAATACCATGTCTGATTCGTTTATGCCTTTCCAGCCTGCAATTGAAGAACCGTCGAACATTTTACCGTCTTCGAAAAAATCTTCATCAACTTGGTGATGAGGAATCGATACATGTTGCTCTTTACCCTTAGTGTCAGTAAAGCGTAAATCAATGAACTTGACGTCATTTTCTTTAATAAAATCTAAAACCGATTGTGACATGTGTCCTCCAACTATTGGGTTTTGTTATTGCTGCATAATTGCTTTGGTATTTACTAAGCTGATTTTGTGCCATTATTGTAACTGGCTGTTTATAAATTAAAAAAATATCATTGCATCAAAATGGAATATATTTACGCACCATATTGGTGCGTAAATATTCCATTTTAGTGCAAAATTTACAGAGCGTAATTTGTTGTTAATTTAATCAGCTGAAATTAGCATAACCTAAATGTAAAAGAGTAACAAAAAGATCGGAAAAATAGCCAAAAAGACTGTTTTTCAAAAAAATATTGAAATTTAATTCATATAATTGTCATATATAAAACAGATACTTAGTAAAAGTATTGAGAAAGTTTTAAAATATGTATTGGATAAACTTTCATCCATGTCATTAATGAGGGATAATATGCGCCCTTTTAAATCCTATGCTGGGACATCTCGCGAAAGCGTGGATGAGTGCGTAGATCTTGCAGGATCATTGAGAATTTAATTTCTCTGAGTAAATATATGAGCATCGAAAAGTTAAGAAATATAGCGATTATCGCGCACGTTGACCACGGTAAAACAACTCTGGTTGACAAACTACTTGAGCAATCAGGTACATTAGAAACACGCGGCGGTAACGAAGAGCGCGTGATGGACTCAAACGACATTGAGAAAGAACGTGGTATTACCATTTTGGCTAAAAACACAGCCATCTCTTGGAACGACTACCATATCAATATCGTAGATACTCCGGGACACGCCGATTTCGGTGGTGAAGTTGAACGCGTACTTTCGATGGCTGACTCAGTATTATTACTTGTTGATGCTCAAGAAGGTCCAATGCCACAAACGCGTTTCGTTACGCAAAAGGCATTCGCGCAAGGCTTAAAGCCAATCGTAGTTATCAATAAAATTGATAAGCCAGGTTCACGTCCTGATTGGGTTATGGATCAAATCTTTGATTTATTCGACAACCTTGGCGCAACTGACGAACAGTTAGACTTTAAAGTAATCTACGCTTCAGCTATCAACGGCTGGGCAACACTAGATTTAGACGAGCCATCAGACAACATGGAACCTATGTTCAAGATGATCGTTGACGAAGTATCACCACCGGATGCAGATCCTGAAGGTGACTTCCAAATGCAAATTTCTCAACTAGATTACAACTCTTATGTTGGTGTAGTTGGTATTGGTCGTATTAAACGTGGTTCTGTTGCTCCTAACCAACAAGTTACTATTATCAGTGCAGATGGCACTACACGTAATGGTAAAATTGGCGCAGTACAAAGCTACTTAGGTCTTGAACGTATCGAAACTGATAGAGCTTACGCTGGTAACATCGTAACTGTAACAGGTATTGGTGAGCTTAAGATTTCTGATACAGTTTGTTTCCCAGGAAACGTTGAAGCATTACCACCACTAAGTGTTGATGAGCCAACTGTAACAATGACATTCTCTGTAAATAACTCACCTTTCTGTGGTAAAGAAGGTAAGTTTGTAACGTCACGTAATATCCGTGAACGTTTAGACAAAGAATTAGTACACAACGTAGCACTTCGCGTTGAAGATACTGGTAGCCCAGATAGCTTCCGTGTTTCTGGTCGTGGTGAATTACACCTAGGTATCTTAATCGAGAACATGCGTCGTGAAGGTTACGAGCTTTCAGTTTCTCGTCCAGAAGTTATCTTACGTACTGTAGATGGCGTTCTAGAAGAACCGTTTGAAACAGTTACTATTGACTGTCAAGACGAGCATCAGGGTTCTGTTATGGAACAAGTTGGCCTACGTAAAGGTGAGCTTACTAACATGACTCCAGATGGCAAAGGCCGTATGCGTTTAGATTTCATGATCCCTAGCCGTGGTTTAATTGGTTTCCAAACTGATTTCATGACGCTTACTTCGGGTTCTGGTCTTATGTACCATACGTTCGATCATTACGGTCCTCACAAAGGTGGCGACATCGGTGTTCGTAAGAACGGCGTAATGATTGCAAATGCAACTGGTAAAGCACTTACTAACGCATTATTCAACTTACAAGAACGCGGCCGTTTATTCATCGGTCACGGTGTTGAAGTATACGAAGGTATGGTTATCGGTATTCATAACCGTGATAACGACCTTACAGTTAACGCCCTTAAAGGCAAGCAGTTAACTAACGTACGTGCATCTGGTACTGATGAAGCGCAAACGCTTTCTCCACACCTTAACTACTCACTTGAGCAAGCGCTTGAGTTCATCGATGATGACGAGCTAGTTGAAGTAACTCCACTAAACATTCGTATTCGTAAGCGTTACCTTACTGAAAACGAACGTAAACGTGCAGGTCGTGGACCTAAGTCATAATCTATTAATTTAGAATAATGATTTTAAAAGCCGCTGTATTGCAAAATACAGCGGCTTTTTTGTGGATGAAAACAAGAGCTGTAGGCTATAAGTCGTCAGCTGACAGTATTTAGCTTAAAATTATATAGCTACCGTTTTGTTATGAAATTTCCATAATATATTTACCTCTAAAAGCGCAGCGCCTCTTAACCTCTTTGTGAATAATTTATTTAAAGATTTTTTGCACAAGGAGAAGGGAATGAGAAGAGCGAAAGTTGAAACAGCCGATAATGTAAAGTATCAGTGTTTGTTGGTGGGCTTTTTTTCGCTGGGTTTCGCTTCGCTCAACCCAACATACGTGTTCAATTATTTTATTGGTAGTTACTTACTTTTTAGGGAGTAGGGTTATTTTGCCAAAGACGTCGGCATCTATAAAACCACGATTTCTGTCGCCATTTACTGGTTGTACTTCGTGTGAGCCCATAAAGTGCTCGCGCACGTCACTGCCATCGTTATCGCAATACGCTAACATAAAGCCTATTACTTGCTTTTCGCTAAGTGTAATTGGGGTGTTATTAGCTCCTTCTTTATAATCATTAGGGTAGAGCTTTATTGCTACTTCCCAAGTAATGTTAAAAGGTGCGGTGGTGTTGCGCTTCCAGTTGCTGACTAGGTGGTCGGTATACAAATGGGCTTTTTTATCAGGTCCGTAATCGGCGGCTTGGTTATCAAGGCCAATGTGGTACGCCAAAGCGGTGTGATTAAATTGATGATTTCCGCCTGATGCATCGCTATCAATAAATACTTCAAGCGCGTCGTCATCCCAATATTTATAGGTTGGATCGGCGTGTGTATCTATTAAAACGTCATCCACAATATCGGCTTGTAGGTATAAATAGTTTTGATCCCACAGTAAGCGATAACGCCCTTTAAAGTCGGCATCGCTTGATGGCAGTGTGCCATCCATTAAATAAGGCATATCATGCCAAGCGGCTTTATCCCACGCACTTTCTGATACGCCATCAATAGTAATTGGAGTTGATGTATGTTCAACATCAATGGCCATTGCAGGCGTGCTTAATAAAAAGCTTAAGGCGAGTGCTAATTTTTTCATTAATTTCTCAATTTTATTGTGGATTTGTCTTAATGTAATAACAATCTTAAAACAGCTAAGTAAATAGTTACAGTGAAATACTTTCGCCTTCGTTTAAAATATACAGCGGTGTTTTAGCATCCATATTTTTAACCATGTGTAATAAACGTAGCAAAGCAGAGTGGCTAGTATGGTCGCCCATTTTCCAACTTGAGTTACCGTATCCCCACGGTATCATTACTTTGCAGTTAAGCTCTTGTGCTGCGTTGAGCGCATCCTCTGGTGTGGTGTGAACGTAACGATAAAATTTACCACTTTCTTTACTGTAGTAAGATGCGATTGGTATTAAGCACACATCTATATCGCCATATTTTTGCTGTATGTCTTTAAAGTGTTTTGAGTAGCCCGTATCGCCTGCAAAAAATAAGGTACTGCCGTTTTGTTCAAGCAGCCAGCCATTCCATAAGTCTTTATTGTTATCTTCGTAAATAAAGGGCACCAATACACGAGCGCTAAAATGATGAGCTGGCACGGCATTAATAACTAAGTCGTCAATGTTGGTTGTTGAATACCACGGCATTTCGCTAATATTAAAACCACCGGTAGGAAAGTTGTCGGCCATACCGAGTGGTGTTAAATAGCGAGGTTTATTGCCAATGCTTTGTATGTCGGCTTTATTAAAGTGATCGTAATGAATATGTGAATACATTACCGCATCAATATTTTCCAGTTCTTGCTCACTAGGCCAAGCGCCTGCTTTACGATAAATACCACCGCCGAGTTTAAAGCCAAGTGCGACTGGAGAATCAAACTGATTTTTTACCGGATCAAACAGCACATTTTGACCATTTGGAGTGTTAATTACAAAACTAGCGTGGCCAAGCCAGCGTACGGTATAGCCGGTACTAAGTTGTGGTTTAGTTTGCTGGCCTTGGTACTGGCAGTTTTCGCTGCCGGTTTTGCATAGTAAGTCTGGGTGGGCTGGGTAGCAGTTTTCAGTACAGGTAGTGGGATATGTTTTTTCACCTGTGTATAAATTTTTATAACGACCATTCTTATCATTAATAACAACAACTGAGTCGGGGCTGGATATATGATTAATATTATTAGGTGCACCGCAGGCCGTTAATATACATAAGAGCGTTGTTGCGATTAAAAAGCGTTTCATTGTAAATCCCTTTTAGCATTCCCTTTAACATAAAAAAGCCTGCAATTGAGCAGGCTTGTTAAAGTAACAAATAATTAGCCAGCGCTATTCATTTGTTCAATAAATTTGTTTGAATCGGCAATCGATTTGTTCATGTCGTTCATCAACAATTGAATATCGCGCTTAAGGTTAGTGAATTCACCTTTAATAGCCGATACCGCTTGTGCATTTAAGTTATGCTTTAGGTATAAAACGTTATCATGAAGCGAGGTTAATACTGGCTCCATTTTACTCTCTGCGCTGCGCATTGAGCGTAATAGCTGATCAAATTGACGCTTAGTCGCGGCTAGCTTTTTGCTGCTTTCACGCTTAAGTGATGCGCTTTTGTATTGCTCTAACTCATCGCCCCACTCATCAAATAGCGCTTCTGCCACGTCTTCTACTTTATTGATGTTAGTTGAGACTTCGTTAGCGGCATTTAAGCTCGACTCGTAATCATCGTTTAGTTGATTGTAAGTGTCTTGTAGTTCGCCACCATTAAAATCGATTAGAGTAGTTAAGCGCTCTAGTGCCGATTTAAATTCTTCTTGTGACTCTTGCTGCGAGTCTTTGGTTTCTTCTACGCGATCAATAAGAATATCGCGTTTGTGAACACCCACTTTTTCCATCGCAGAATAATAAGCTGATTGGCAGCCAGTTAAAGTAAGTGTTACTACAAGCATTGAAACACTGAGTAATGTTTGTTTTTTCATTTGAATTCCTGTTTACGAGCGTTAGTGCTGTAAATTATGGCGCTGATTGTTATTATAATCAAAACTATATAAGCACAAGTCAATTGTATGAATGATAAGCTCTCACATTACAAACAGCAAGTTAAGTCCTTTATACGCCAGCAACCTGGTTGGTGGATGCAGTATTTTAATCGGTGTATAGACGATCAAATAACGGTTAATGCAGGTTACCTTGCTTACGTGACACTTCTTTCTTTAGTGCCATTAATTGCGGTGGGTGTTGCTATATTTTCAGCCTTTCCGGGCTTTGAATCTACTCGCATGGAAATTGAGAGCTTTTTGTTTACTAATTTTGTACCTACCTCTACCGATGTTATTAGAGAGCATATTAGCTCCTTTGCCGGTAACGCTAATCAAATGACGGCAGTAGGTATTGGCTTTTTAGCTGCAATTGCATTGCTGTTAATACGTAATGTAGATGCCACATTGAACCGAATTTGGCGCATAAAGAAAAAGCGCCCAATGATGATCTCATTTGCTGTGTACTGGATGGTTTTGAGCTTAGGGCCTATGTTGCTCGGTGCCAGTATTGGTGTTACCTCTTATATTGTATCTTTGGTGTCGTTTGCTGATCAGGGGATTCCTGGGTTTAGCGGGTTTTTGTTAAAGCTATTGCCGTATGGAATTTCGATGGTGGGCTTTATTATGCTCTACACCTTAGTGCCTAATACACGGGTGTCGTTTAGAGCGGCAATACCTGGCGCTTTTTTTGCGGCACTATTATTTGAGCTGACTAAAAAGGGGTTTGCTCTTTATATTAGCCATTTCCCGTCGTACGAAGTTATTTATGGCGCAGTAGCAACCATTCCTATTTTATTTGTATGGGTGTATTTGTCGTGGGTCGTTGTTTTACTTGGCGCTGAATTTACTGCGTGCATTAGCCCAAATGATATTCCAGAAACACCAGAGCTTGAACTAGAAGATGATGAACCAGCAGTAAAGGACACAGTTTAAATGCAAGGTTTAATACAACGTGTAAAGCATGCCAAAGTAGAAATTAACAACCACGTGGTAGGCGAAATTAGCCAAGGTATATTGTTGTTGCTGGGCGTTGAAAAACACGACGACAAACAAACGGCCGATAAGCTTTTACACAAGGTAAGTAATTATCGTATTTTTACTGACGAAAACGACAAAATGAACTTAAGCCTTAAAGATATTAAAGGTGAGTTACTTGTTGTTTCGCAATTTACGCTAGCGGCTGATACTAAAAAGGGTATGCGCCCTAGTTTTTCATCTGCGGCAACGCCAAGCCAAGCTAACGAGCTTTACGAATACTTTGTAGCTCAAGCTAAAGAGTTGGGGCTTACAATAGCCACAGGTGAGTTTGGTGCTGATATGCAAGTAAGCTTGTGTAACGATGGGCCCGTTACGTTTAACTTATCTGTTTAAGTTTTTGGTTACCACGACAATATGATTTACATAGCCCGTAATTTTCTGCGGGCTAACATTACAACTAAATACATCGAGTAATAGCTGCTGAAGTTGCTTTAATTGCGACTCATGCTGCGATAAAAAGTTAATAAATAGCACGCCGTTGTTATTTAAAGCCGAGTAGATTTTTTTATAAAATGCCTCTTCAAATAAAAATCGAGGCGCGTCTATTTGGCTAAATAAATCTAGAATAATCCAATCAATATTTTGCACACTTTCTAAAATCTGTTGCGCATCGGCGCACAGCAGTTGCTCATTCTTATTTGACGAAAAAAACTGGGTATAGCAATCAATAATATCGGCGTTTTTTTCAACCGATGTTATTTGTGCTTTAGGGTATTTGTGTTGTAAATAATTACGAATTGCACCGCCGCCAAGGCCGAGTTCTAACACTTTTTGTGGCGGCTTAAGAGCTTGCCAATGCTTATCTAGGTACAATAAGTGTGGAAAAAGTAATAAATCCGGGTTATTTAAATCAATAACAGATTGAAGAGTGTCGTTAATAAGTAACCAGCGTAACTGCTCGTGCTCACGTACTTGAATGTGATCGCCACTGCATTTATGCCAATAGATTAACTGGCCAATGCTGTGGCTATTTTCAATAAATTGATCGCTCAGCAAACCCGTCAGTGAATTTATATAATTGATTTTTTCAGTCATATTCTCAGCATAAACTAGCAACGTTAAAGCGCAATGGCCTTTGTCATTATTTTTTTACGTTATTTTACAGCCATCACCAAAGTCGTATTTGCAGTTTTTTTAAGATGGAGTATGGTATTTGCCATAATAATGCCAATCAATTTAATTATTTTATTTTTTTAGCTTGGTAGATAACCAATACTATTAGTATAGCGCCGTAGCCTTTTTTTGACTTTTATTTACGGCTTATATAACAACAGGAGTATGTATGTTTCAGGTAAGCACCCCACAAAGTAGCGAAGATTGGCAAGCGTATTACCAATTGCGTTGGCAGGTATTACGCGCGCCTTGGGGCGAGCCTCGTGGCTCTGAACAAGACGATATGGAACAAGACTCTGAGCATCGCTTTATAAAAAATAAAGAAGGCGAAGTACTAGGCGTAGCACGTTTGCACTTTAACAGTCATGAGCAAGCACAAGTGCGCTACATGGCAGTTGCAGAGGGGAACCGTAATCAGCATATTGGTAGTCGTTTGCTTCATGAGCTTGAAAAAATAGCATGGACACAAAATGCCGATGAACTGGTTTTGTTTGCTCGCGAACGAGCGCTTGAGTTTTATAAACGCCACGGTTACGAATTAAAAGAAAAAGCGCACTTAGCGTATGGCGATGTACAACATTTTAAAATGGTAAAGCAAAAACCGTCTGAGCCAGGCTGGTTTCGTCATCCAAATTGGACGCAAGTACTACAAAATACGTGGCGTGAGTCTATTCCAATTAGTGACGCGATGGGTATTAAGGTAGAAAGCTATACCGATTGGCAATTTACAACCAGCGCCGACCTAGACGCTAACTTAAACCTACATAACACCATGTTTGCAGGCTCTATTTATAGCTTGGCCACGCTAACCGGTTGGGGCGCTACGTACTTAGCACTTAAAGAAGCTGGGCTTGAAGGTAATATTGTATTAGCCGATGCAAACATTAAGTACTTAAAGCCGCTTACTACCGACCCACGTGGCTGTGTTGATATACAAACCTGTAAGGGCAAGTTAAGCGATTTAGAAACCGATGGTAAAGCAAGTTACGTAGTGCCAGTAACTATTTACGATGGTGATAACGTGGTTGCCGAATTTGAAGGACAGTTCGTAGTAAAAAAATAACTGTTTAGCTGTTCAAAACACAAAAAAGCTAAGCGATGCTTGGCTTTTTTGTGCGTAAAACTTAGGGAAGTATCACAGCAGATCGGTTAATAATATACCTACACCAATACGTTCTACATCCGCATTGTAATCAATTAAGCTTTCGCCATAACCGTTAAAGTATTGTGCATAACCACGAACGCGGCCCCATAAAGGAAACGACCAGTCGAGTTGAATTGCACCACGATTATCTGAATTTAAGTTGTTACGTGTCATAAAGCTAAACTCATGGTCATGAAAACGATACGCGCCGCTAAACTCAAAGTAACCCATGTATTTATATATGTCTGGGTTGTCGTCGCCATTGGCTTCTAAAATATCTTCTTTTTCGTCCTCAGCTATGCGATACCAAGGTTTAAAGCTAAAAACAAAGCCTCTGTTTTCCCAGATAAAGTCTGCATAAATACGGTTCCACGAACGTGAGTTTGGTTGGCTTCGACCATTTGACTGATGCGAGATACCTAATGCGATTGCCATTTCGTCGCCCCATAATACGTTTTCTGGGTCGAGGTAATTTATCCAAAATATCTCTGGTTCGTAGTTGGTCTCACGAAATGGAGAAGAAATTTCTGAGTTATAAATCTGCCAATATGATTGCAGTGTAAAGCCAAAAAATATGGCTTGGTCTTTATCCGAAAAATCATCGTAAAGAGGCACTTTTATCGATAGCTGGTATTTTGCTTCTAAGTTGTCGAGCGGTTCACCGTCGTTGTCGTCGGTTAGTGCATCAAAGCCATCAAATGGGCGATCGTTTGGGTGTGATACGTACGAAAGCGGTAAAATATAGTTACGCTTATGTGGCGTAATTACATTTCTATTTTTTTTACCTACTTCTTCACGAGCTTGGCGTTTATCAAGCGCGGTAAGTTGTTTGTTTTCTTCAAGAGCTGAACACTTTTTACGAAGATCGTCTAATGTTTGTTTACCATCTCCGCCAATTACTTCATTTAAAATACACTGCTTTACAAGTTCGATGTCGTTGTCTTGCTCATTTGTAGCAACTTCTTCTTGTGCGAAGGTAGCTGTACTTATTAAGGCAGAAAGTGTGATCCAGTGGCGCCAGCTCATTGTAATTCCTTGTGGGTTCGGGTTGTGTTGTATGCGTTAATTTAATTATAACGTCTTTTTACATATGTAACGGTGAACTTTTACTGAATTTGTATTTATAACAAGGTCTATACGTATACAAAGTAAATATAGATCAGAAAAAAAAGCGGCCTAGGCCGCTTTTTAATGCACATTAACTATGTGCTCTCACGCAATGAGAAGGGTGAGCTAAAGCTCAAATATGTTAGTAAAAAACTTATAAAGTTCGGTGCCTTGGTTAACACTCGCCGAGGCAAAGTGCAAAATGGCAATTGCATCGCAATCGAGAGTAAGTGTTTGCAGTGGTTGCTCGCTTAAGTAGCGCTCCATGCGTAAAATATTAGCAATAGGCTCACCGGCTTTAATGTGCCCGCCAAGTGGGGCTATGTATTCAACCATGCCGCCAATGGGGGCGTAATAAGCAAAGTAGTCATCTAAATTACATGCATAGCGAGTGATATTAGCTGGCGTATGTGGTGCGTTTTGCAGCACGCCTTTGTGATTTAAGTAACTTAAAATGCTGTTAGCATCGTTTAGCGCTTCTTTTAAGTCTATTTTTTCTTGGCTACCTAGCTCTACAGTAAATGCTTCAACAGGTATTGATAATTCGCGACCTTGCCCGCTAAGTGCATCACTTAAATGCCACCACGGGCAAAAGTTAGCTTCGTCCATAGCGCCGTCAAAATCACTAGGAATAAGCAATACATGCTCAATATTAAAGTAACGTGCGCTGTCGGTTGCATAGGTTGGGCAGTACAAATGCTTGCTTGAAATAGGACCTGTGTGTAAATCGAGTACTATATCAGCCTGATGAGCGAGCTTTTGTAGGTTAAGTGCAATGCGTTTACCCGTATTAAGTAAATAAGCAGGGCCGTTAAGTTTGTTGTCTACTTCGTCAATAAGCGCCTGTTTGAAGTTACTTTTTAATGTAGCGTCGTCATACTGGGTATGATTTTGTGCAAACTGTGCCACTAAATTTTTATTGTAGTGATACATGCGATTCCAATTAGTGCCCGTAATCGGATCGAACCTGCCAAGGGTAAACTCGCCAGATTTTTGATTACAACCAATTGGGTTAGCATAAGGCACTAATGTAATATCGCCATTAAGATTAAGGTGTTTTAATTGCTCAAGTAGCTGAAAAATAACTGCGTTACCTTGCACTTCAGCGCCATGCATATTGGCCTGAACATAAACACTAGGCCCTGTGCCATCGCCTTTTAAACGATACACAGGAATTGTAAGTGGTAAGCCGTTTGCAACTTCCCCTACTACAATGTTCTCTTGGCTGATGTGTGTTTTATTGCTCATATTTATTACCTTAAATAATGGCTAGCATTTTCGGCTTGGCGAACACAGGTAAGTGTACCGTTTTGCAATGTGTACTCTGCGGCTAGCTCATGGCATAAAAAATACGGCATACTTTCGGTAAAACCGTAAGCACCACATTGGCTGAACACCAGCCAATCGTGCTCATTTAAATCGCTTGGTAAGTTATGTTCACCCAAGCAATCAAGCGCGGTACAAAGCGGTCCGTATAAGGTTAACGTTTGTGTTTTAGCGCTGGATTCACGTAGTAACGCAGCAGGAAAATCTTGGCTGGTAACAGCAGGGCGTAATAAGTGATTTATACCGCCGCTTAAAATGACTTGCTGTTGATTATAGTTTTGTTTGCGCTCTATTACTGGGTTTGCGTAATGACCACATTCGCCAACGGCATAACGACCAAGTTCCATCCATAATTCTTCTACACCAGCATCATTTTTAATTTTAGCGAGCGCAGCAATTAAGTCATCCCAATCAAGAGTTGTTTCATTTTGTGTATAAGGAATACCTAAACCACCACCTAAATCGAGAATTTTAAGGCTAATATTTAAATCGCTGGCAAGTTGGCTAAGAGGTGCAATCATTTGTGACCACAATTCGCTTAGCTTTTGTGTGCTAAGCATGTTGCCCCACTGAAAAATATGTAAGCCGTCAAATTTAAGCGCAGGGTAGTCAGCTACATTGAGTGCTTGCCACTCATTACAACCCAAACCAAACGGCGTAAGGCTGTCGCCGCCCAGTGGGTTTTTTTCACCCTCAGGCCAGCGTAATTGCACTCGCAGTAATACTTGTAACTGCGTATTTTGTAGTTGCGCTTGTTGGTTTAACCAACGTACTTGATTGAGGCTTTCGGCTACGAATATACGCACGCCGCGCTCAATAAAGTGTTTAATTTGTTTAGGGCTTTTTGCAGGCCCTGTGTTGAGCACGCGCTGTGAGCTAATACCTTGTGCTAGCACTTGCTCAAGCTCACCTTTACTTGCTACGTCAAAATTAAAACCAGCGTTGTCTAAGCTTTGAATAATTTTAGACAGTGGATTTGCTTTTACCGCGTACCACAGTTTTACATCGGTTTGCGCAACTAAACGTGCAAGATGCGCGTTTAGTTGATCTAGGTCGTAAACAAAAAAAGGTGTATCAAGTTGTTGTGTAATTGTATTTACAGCGGTTTTGATAGGCGTGCTCAAAAAGCTCATTATCGTAAAACCTCTTCAAGTAATAATGATGCATCGCTTTTTTCGTCGCGGTATTTAACTATTAACGCACACGACATGCTTAGGCCTTGCTCGCGCGCCCACTCGTTTGAAGCAGGGCGAGAGCCCGGTATTACAATGGCATATTCTGGGATTGGCTCGCCTTTATCAAGTTGGCGCTCGTTTACGCAGTCGTATACCGGAATAGTTGCTGATAAACGCACGCCTGGGGCAAGTACTGCGCCTTTTTTAATAACTACACCTTCAACAATAATACAGCCAGCGCCAATAAAGGCGTCGTCTTCTACAACTACTGGGCTTGCACCAATTGGCTCAAGTACACCACCAAGCTGCACTGCAGCACTTAAATGTACGTTTTTACCTACTTGTGCACACGAGCCAACTAATGCGTGGCTATCTACCATTGTGCCTTCGTCGATGTATGCACCAATGTTTACATACGCTGGTGGCATAATAATCGTGCCTTTAGCAACATAAGCACCACGGCGAACACTAGAGCCACCTGGCACCATACGTACGCCATCGTCAGTACTAAATTCTTGTGGAGCTAGGTTATGTTTATCAACAAAGCCGCCTGCAAACTCAGTATTAGTGCCATTTTTAAAGGCATCCAAAATGCCTTGTTTTACTTCTACGTTAGCTTGCCATTGGCCGCTTTCGTTTTGTGATGCTGCGCGTACTGCGCCCGATTCTAAATTATTTAATAGTTCTAACCAGCTCATTATAAAAACCTGTATTTAATGCCAAGATAAAATGGTGTTGTTTGCAGTTGTGATGCAATCGGTTTGAGTTAACTCAAGGTGTGTTAAAGGTGGACGAAGTTGCGGGCTGCTTAAGCGACCTTGCAAATGCATCAATACCTTTACGGGAATAGGGTTTGCGACAGCAAATAGGCTATTAATAGCGCTTGACCACTGGGCAAATAAATTAGGGTGTTGGCCACTTAAGCTGCGTTTAACAAACTCGTGAGTTTGTGCGGGCCATGCGTTTGCAGCTACCGATACTAACCCTTTTGCGCCGGCTTGGGCAAAATAAGGCATTAGCGCATCGTCACCACTAAATATAGCTAAATTAGGCGCCGCTTGGCGGTAAGCTTCAAACTGAGCAATGCTGCCGCTCGCTTCTTTTAACGCCCATAAATTTTTATTGTTTTGTAAGTTTTGAATTGTTGCCGTTGGGATGCTAACAGCACTACGCCCCGGTACGTTATAAAGCATACACGGGTGAGCACTTGCATTAAGTAGGCTTTCAAACCAATGAGTTTGGCCTATAGCGCCGGGCTTTGCATAAAGGGGTGAGCCAAGTAAAAAGCTATGAATTGGGAGTGTATTACAGTAGTTAACCCACTCAATTTGTTGCTTTAAGTTACTACCACCCACAGCAACCATTAATGGGACCGCTGGTTTTAGCTGGCATACGTGTTCAACAATTGCTTGCTGCTCTTCTTGCGTTAGCGCCAAGCCTTCGCCCGTACTACCAAGTAGTAGAATACCGTTATGTGCCGCTTCTTGCTCGCTAACCAGCTTAGTTAACGTGTTGTAGTCAACATCGCCGTGTTGATCAAATGGCGTAACAAGCGCGGTCCACAATGAGTAGTCGTTTAAATTGAAGTTGTTGATCATCTCTCACGAACTTATAATTTGTACCAACTTTATTAAAAACGTGATCATTTTAGCGATAACTAATTTAATGCAATTGATATTATTCGAAGAGTTAAAAAGCTTTATGGAAGGAGCCGCATTAACGTCGTTCGAACTAATAATTCGAAGAGCGAATGGGCTTAAAATAATAGGGCGCACGGCCTTAATATTTAAGACCAGAAGCTCTCCACCAAACTAATAAGCTGCTTGTTATAAGCAGCTATTGGTGACAGTCGCTAGGGTTCAACCTAGTCGCCCGAAATAAACACTTCGCAAAAGTGATTACTTCTCGGCGTTAATTCCCCTCACGTATGCTCACTGGAGTTTGCGCTCCTAACATACGCTACCTGAATAACGCACCTCTTCTAGCCCTTTGCACCTGTTTGTAGAGTAAAAACTTACAAACCGCTGCAATTTAAATAGGGTAATTACGGCGATTAAAGCATTTTAGCCGTCTAGGTGTCAAGCGACTAAATACATATTCATTCATCCATAATGGGAGTGGTTACGTATTGGGTGCTTTTCTCGTACACTAGCAATATAAGTAGTGAGGTATTTAATTAGTATGGAAAAATTTAGCGATATTTATAAGCGAGCGGTAGAGCGAAAAGGCTCTGAAAAGATGCTTAAGTTATTACTTGCAAAACCGCTATCTAAAAAACAACTAAGCACGTTAAGTGACGACGATTGGCTTGAAGAATTTACTCGAAAAGTATTTCAAAGCGGCTTTTATTGGTCAGTAATTAATAATAAGTGGCCGGGCTTTAGAGAGGTTTTTTGGGATTTTAGTGTTGATAAATTATTAATGATGCCACCCGATATGCTGGAACAAAAAGCAACGGATGAGCGAATTGTTCGTAACTATAAAAAAGTAAAAACAATTACCGAAAATGCTTACATGATCCACGAAATAGCACAAGAACATGGCAGTTTTAGCCAGTTTGTCGCTAATTGGCCAACAGACGATATTATTGGTTTATGGGCGTATTTAAAAAAGCATGGTTCGCGTTTAGGCGGAAATACAGGACCTTATGCGCTACGAGCACTTGGTAAAGATACTTTTTTACTATCACGCGATGTAGAGAATTATTTGCGTGCTCATAAAATTATAGACGGCGGCTTACAAACCAAAAAATCACTGAGTGCAGCCCAAGCCTTTTTTAATGAAATGCAAAAGCAAAGTGGTTTAAGTATGCAAGAGCTAAGCTTAATTGTGGCCTATGGTGTAGGTGATAACCGCGTGGGTATAAGTCAGCAATAATAGGAATTACCATGAAATTAGTGCCAAGATACACAGATATTGCGGAAAACTTCGCGATAGAAGACTTCCCTGCAAGTGTTGCCTCTCCTCAGTTATTGCTGTGGAACGAGAGCTTAGCAAAAGAGTTTAATATTAATGTTGCAGCTGATTTGCGTGCTAGCACTTTTAGCGGTAACGAAAAACAGGCGATTCCTGCAGTAGCACTTGGTTACTCTGGGCACCAATTTGGGCATTTTTCACCACGTTTAGGCGATGGGCGAGCGCATTTGCTGGGCGCTATTAATGATGGTAAAAACCAGTTGTGGGATATTCAATTAAAAGGCTCTGGTGCTACTCCTTACTCAAGAGGGGGAGATGGGCGTTGTGCTCTTGGTCCTGCTATTCGTGAATACGTAATGAGCGAGGCAATGCATGCACTAGGCATTAAAACCACACGCTGCTTAGCGGTTGTTGGTAGTGGCGAAACGGTTTATCGTAATCCGCCACAAGCAGGCGCTATAGTTACTCGTTTAGCAACGAGCCATATTCGCGTTGGCTCGTTTCAATATTTAGCGACGCAAGGCGATGTTGAAGGGCTTAAAAATTTAGCCGATTTAGCTATAGAGCGACACTACCCAGAAATAACCGATACAGGATCGCAGCGTTATTTAGCATTTTTAGGCGCTGTGATTAAAAACCAAGTTAAGCTAGTTGTGAGCTGGATGCGTGTTGGCTTTATTCATGGAGTAATGAATACCGATAATACGCTAGTAAGTGGAGAAACCATTGATTACGGCCCCTGCGCCATGATGAATAATTTTGATTTTGATACTGTATTTAGCTCTATCGACAAACAAGGTCGGTATGCATTTGGTAATCAACCTAATATAGCTAACTGGAACTGTGCTCGCTTAGCTGAGAGTTTAATACCACTTATTAGCGATGATGACGAGCAAGCGGTTGCATTAATGACGCCATTTATTAATAGTTTTGCTGAGCAGTTTAATACTGAGTTTACGGCTATGTGGGCACAAAAACTGGGTTTAAATGAATCTTTCAATAGTAGTGGCGAGTTAATCGCAGAGTTGTTAACACTATTAAAAGATAACCAGCTCGATTACACCAATACTTTTGATGCGCTTACTGAATCCTTAAAAGAAGAAGTAGTAATACCAGAGTCGCTAATTGAATGGAGAGCTAAGTGGGTAAGCTTAACCGACGATAATAGTTATGAAGTAATGAGAGCTGCAAATCCTCGTGTAATACCGCGTAATCATGTGATCGAAGAAATAATTGCACAATATAACGCTACTGGGTCTAGTGAGTTGCTACAGCGCTTTATAAAAATAGCCAGTAACCCATATTCTGACAGTGAAAAATTATCAGAATTTCAAGCTACGCCGATAAATGAGAATGATTACCAGACTTTTTGTGGTACTTAACTCTTAACTTTAAATATAACCACATGATTAAAAAGAGTCATTTTTTAATCAAACATGCGCATATATCTAGGGGAATGTTAATTCTGGTGGTATTATGCGCCGAATTAAAGCCAAGCAATGTTTCTTTGCATTTACATTTATAAGTGCATTTAATTTAATTGCTCTTACATTCCTTGCTAAGTACTAATTTACAAAAAACTACTATATTTATTTTTCAATAAAGTTTTAATTTCGCCTATAGTAAGTGGATGTGTGTTGTGACTGGGCATAGAAAAAAGTTATAAACTTTATTTTTCGTTAAGTATTGATTAACAAAGGCTCAGTTAGTCTATATAAAACTGATTGAGCTAGTATCGATTAGCTACAATTTAAAATTGTTCAAATGGGAAGAAAACAATGAAATTAAAATCACTTACAATTGCAATCGCGTTGGCTGCAACTAGCGCATCTACATTCGCTGCTGATAAAGAAGAAGGTTTCTACATTGGCGCATTTGGCGACTACTATGACGCATCTTGGAAAAACATGCGTGCTCAAGCTGGTCTTGACGTAAATGAATCAACTGGCTGGGGTGTTGAAGCCGGTTACCGTTTCAGTGATTACTGGAGCGCACGTCTTGAATATGCAGATATGGATTTTAATGCTTTTGATAAAGTTGCTGGCAACCGCAACAGTATCGATGGCGAGCGTTACGGTATTGATGCTCTTTACCATTTAAATGGTGGACCTTTCTACGGTCTTTTCGGTATTAAAGAAATGGACGTAGTAGATGACAACACATTCTTAAATGCAGGTGTTGGTTACCAACATTTCATTACAGATGGCTTATTTGTAAATGCTGAAACAGCTGTATACCAAGGTCTTGACCGTGGTTACACAGATGTAGGCGCTAAAATTGGTATTAACTACTTATTCGGCCAAAATTCAGCTCCTGTAGAGCCAGTTAAACCAGCTCCAGAGCCTAAGGTAATTGAAGTAGCTGTAGCTCCTACAGATAGCGACAACGACAACATTCCTGATGCAGATGATAAGTGTGCTAACACACCTATGACTGATGCAGTTGATGGCACTGGTTGTACTTTATATGAAGACAAAGAAGTAACTGTAAGCTTATTAGTGACTTTCCCTAACAATGCTTCAGCAGTATCTACTCAGTACTTAAACGATATTGAAAAAGTATCTGCATTCTTAAAAGAGTACCCAGATACAACAGTACTTTTAGAAGGTCACACTTCTTCTGTAGGTAAAGCAACTTACAACAAATGGTTATCTAAAAAACGTGCTGATGCAGTAGCTAAGCAATTAGTTTCTGATGGCATTGTTAAAGACCGTATTACTACAGTTGGTTTAGGTGAAGAGCGTCTTAAAAATGATGCAAACACTAAAGCTGCAAACGCAGAAAACCGTCGTGTAGAAGCGCATATCAAAACTATCAAAAACGTTAAAGTTTTACGTTAATTAAATAGTTTGTAATAAAAACCCAGCCAAGTGCTGGGTTTTTTTATGGCTGTAATAAATTAATATTGGTTAATGGTAATGATTCTTACTTAACAAGTATTCATGAAAATAGTTTTTACTACAACCACTATTCATAGTATTTATAATCGGTATAATCAGTTGCGTAACTGGATGGATTTTCATCTATCCATAAAAGCTTTATAATTACGCGTTAGAATACTATAAGTATTGGGTAACTTATTTGCGCTTGAAGCGCTACCGGATACTTTCACGTCACCAAGAGGGCAATATTGTGCTACAAGAATATCGTAAACACGTAGAAGAACGTGCCGCGTTAGGTATCGTACCAGCGCCATTAGATGCTCAGCAAACTGCTGATCTTATTGAATTAATCAAAAATCCACCTGCAGGTGAAGAAGAATTCATTTTAGATTTGTTCATTCAGCGTATACCAGCAGGTGTTGATGATGCTGCTTATATTAAAGCGGGCTTCTTAGCAGCTGTAGCTAAAGGTGAAACTAATTCTCCACTTGTTTCTAAAGAAAAAGCGGCAGAATTATTAGGTACAATGTTGGGCGGTTACAATATTGCACCAATGATTGACCTACTTGATGACGAAACACTTGCACCAATCGTAGTTAAAGGCCTTTCAAATACATTACTTATGTTTGATGCGTTCTACGATGTAGAAGAAAAAGCAAAAGCAGGTAATACATTCGCTAAGCAAATTATTGAGTCTTGGGCAAATGCAGAATGGTTTACTAATAAGCCAGCTGTTGCTGAAAAGATTTCAGTTACTGTATTTAAAGTAACTGGCGAAACAAATACTGATGACTTGTCTCCTGCACCAGATGCATGGTCTCGTCCAGATATCCCACTTCATGCTTTAGCAATGCTAAAAATTGAACGCGATGGTATTACACCTGATAAAGCGGGCGAAGTTGGTCCAATTACTCAGATTGAAGAATTAAAAACTAAAGGTTTACCACTTGCTTACGTAGGTGATGTTGTTGGTACGGGTTCTTCTCGTAAGTCTGCAACTAACTCTGTACTTTGGTTTATGGGCGATGATATCCCGTTTGTACCAAACAAGCGTGTTGGCGGTGTATGTTTAGGTAATAAAATTGCTCCAATCTTCTTCAACACAATGGAAGATTCAGGCGCATTACCAATCGAATTAAATGTTGATGAACTCAACATGGGCGAGCAAATCGACATTTATCCGTACGAAGGTGTTGTTAAGCAACATGGTACTGATAAAGTGATTTCTACTTTTGAGCTTAAATCTGATGTGATTTTAGATGAAGTTCGTGCTGGTGGTCGTATTCCACTAATCATCGGTCGTGGTTTAACTGATAAAGCGCGTACATCTCTTGGCTTAGGCGCAACTGATACATTTAAAGTACCAACAGCAACAGAAGTTTCTGATAAAGGCTTCACACTAGCGCAAAAAATGGTTGGTAAAGCATGTAACGTTGCAGGTATTCGCCCAGGTCAGTACTGTGAGCCTAAAATGACAACTGTTGGTTCGCAAGATACAACAGGTCCTATGACACGTGATGAACTTAAAGATCTAGCATGTTTAGGTTTCTCTGCAGATTTAACAATGCAGTCATTCTGTCATACATCAGCTTATCCTAAGCCTATCGATGTAAGCACTCACCATACGCTTCCTGATTTCATCATGAACCGTGGCGGTGTTTCACTTCGTCCAGGTGATGGTATTATTCACTCGTGGTTAAACCGTATGTTATTACCAGATACCGTAGGTACTGGTGGTGATTCACATACACGTTTCCCATTAGGTATTTCATTCCCAGCCGGTTCGGGTGCAGTAGCATTCGCAGCAGCAACTGGTGTTATGCCGCTTGATATGCCTGAATCTATTTTGGTTCGTTTTAAAGGCGAAATGCAACCAGGTATCACTTTACGTGACCTTGTTCATGCAATCCCTTACTACGGTATCAAACAAGGTTTATTAACAGTTGAGAAAAAAGGTAAAATTAACGAATTCTCTGGTCGCGTACTAGAAATTGAAGGCGTTGAGCACCTAACTGTTGAGCAAGCGTTTGAATTATCAGATGCATCTGCAGAGCGTTCGGCAGCAGGTTGTACTGTTAAGTTATCTAAAGAGTCTATCTCTGAATACCTAGAATCAAACATTGTTATGCTTAAGTGGATGATTTCTGAAGGTTACGGCGATGTACGTACGATTGAACGTCGTATTACTGCAATGCAAGATTGGTTAGCTAACCCAGAACTAATGGAAGCTGACGCTGATGCAGAGTACAAGCATATCGTTGAAATTGATTTAGCTGAGATTAAAGAACCTGTTCTTTGTGCTCCAAATGACCCAGATGATGCGCGTCTTCTTTCTGATGTTGCTGGCGAGAAAATTGATGAAGTATTCATCGGTTCTTGTATGACTAACATTGGTCACTTCCGTGCTGCTGGTAAGTTGCTTGATGGCTTTAAAGGTCAACTTCCGACTCAGCTTTGGGTTGCTCCACCAACTAAGATGGACAAAGACCAACTTACAGAAGAAGGTTACTACGGTATTTTTGGTCGTGTTGGCGCACGTATCGAAACTCCAGGTTGTTCACTATGTATGGGTAACCAAGCACGTGTTGCAGATAAAGCAACGGTTGTGTCTACCTCTACACGTAACTTCCCTAACCGTTTAGGTAATGGCGCAAACGTATTCTTAGCATCATCTGAGCTTGCTGCAATTGCTGCAATCATTGGTAAATTACCAACAGTTGCTGAGTACCAAGAATATGCTGCGAAGATCAATGCAACGGCGTCAGATACATACCGTTACTTGAACTTCCACCGTATGCCTGCTTACACTAAAAAAGCAGACAACGTGATTATTCAACAAGCTGTATAATTTTTAGAGTTTGTTTAAAAACCCGCTTAGGCGGGTTTTTTATTGGCTAAAATAAATATTAGATAGTTCATGCTTCTTTTTTTATATTATTGTATTAAATCTAGTCTTAAGTTGCTTTTAAAGTAAGTAATCGCGCAAAAATTCCTATCAAAATGCATTAAAATCCTCATCAATATTCTCATTATTTTAGGCGAGATTTTATGACAGCATTAAACAACCAGAATTTACTGCAACTACGTTTTGTTAACCAAGCAAATATTGATTTGGTTAAGCCTTCTTTTGATAACCTGCCTGCAAATCCTTATGCAGATGGTGCCTTTCGTAAACGTCGTTACTCAGTAGTTAAAATGCAAAATGGTGAAATAAAGTTACAACAAACCAAAGCATTTGTTCAAGATGATTCAATTAATACTTTTCAAGGTAATGTAGAGCGTACTTACGAAAACCTAGAGCAAAGTTTACTTGAGTCAGAAGGCATGAAAAGCATTGTAAATGAGTTTCGCCAACTTACCGGTATTGATGAGCAGCGTGATATTGAAATTCATCAGTTCCGTATGCTTGCAATTAACAGCGATACGCCGGCAGCGCCAGAAGGCGTACATCAAGATGGTTTTGATCATGTATGTATATGCGGCGTTTCTCATGAAAACTTAGAAGGCGGCGAGCTACTTGTATACGAAAACAAGCAAGCTGAGCCTTGTTTTAAAATGGAAATAAAAGACGGCATGTTTGCATTAATAAACGACCGTCAAGTGTGGCATAACGCAACACCTATGAACAAAATTGATGCTAGCAAACCAGGTTACCTGGATTGTTTTGTATTAACGTCTTAAGGAATAAGCATGAACATAACGCAATTACGTGAGCAGTTTCCTGCATTAATGCAAAACGTTGATGGTAAATCGCCAATATTTTTAGACGGACCAGGTGGCTCGCAGGTACCAACATCGGTGCTTAATGCGATGACTGCTTATTTAGGTCGTTATAATTCGAATTTAGGTGGCGCGTTTTTTTCTAGTGATAAAACGGTTGAGTTGATGGCTAATGCGCGCCAAGCCGCCGCTGACTTACTTAATGCACCTAGCTCACAACAAATTGTGTTTGGTCCAAACATGACCAGCCTAACATTTAGCTTTAGCCGTGCAATTTCACGTGACTGGCAGGCTGGCGATGAAATAATTGTAACCAATGCCGATCATTTCTCAAATGTATCGTCGTGGCAACAAGCCGCAGAAGATAAAGGCGTTGTTGTAAACACAGCCTTAATTAACGAAGCTGATTGCAGCTTAGATATGGCGCAATTTGAAAGCCTATTAAACAGTAATACTAAGCTCGTAGCGGTAACGTATGCGTCAAATACCACAGGTTCAATTAACAATATTAAACGTATTGTAGAGCTTGCTCACGCTGTAGGCGCACTTGTTTATGTTGATGCAGTACATTATGCACCACACGAGCTTGTTGACGTGCAAGCACTTGATTGCGATTTTTTAGCCTGCTCTGCATATAAGTTTTTTGGCCCGCATTTAGGTATGGTTTACGGTAAAAAAGAACATTTAGACGGGTTTACGCCTTACAAGGTTGAGCCAGCTAAAGACGTAGCACCAGGCCGTTGGGAAACCGGCACGCAAAGCTTTGAAGCAATGGCTGGTTTTATCGCGGCTGTTGATTACATTGCGGCGATTAGTGAGCTTGATAATAGCCATTCACGCCGCGAAAAGTTAAGCGTGGCTTTTGCTAAAACTAAGCAGCACGAAATGGCGCTTAGTGAGCACTTTTTAACGCGCTTGGTAAACTACCCACGCATTAAGTTGTTTGGTATTGATGACTTTGATCGCTTAAATGAGCGTACACCTACTTTTGCTTTAATTTTTGAAGGGCTTGAGCCACGCGCCGTTTCAGAATTTTTAGGTAAGCAGCATATTTGTGTGTGGGATGGTAATTTTTACGCGCAAGGTTTGTGCAAGCAATTAGATGTGCTTGATAAAGGCGGTGTAGTGCGCATTGGTTGTATGCACTACAACACGATTGAAGAGCTAGATCAGTTGTTTAATTTATTTGATGAACTGCTCGGTTAAATAATACTGATTTTGGTGCGCTAACTCTTTGGCGCACCATATATTTGTTCTGCACGGTTAAACAATACCCACGATGTTAAAATATACTTATCGTTTGATACTGGCTTATTACCCCTGTGGGTATGTGTAAAGTAGCCAGGAGCTATTACCATAGTGCCTTTTTTAGGTGCTATTTTACGATTTTGATAGTAAAACTCCGTTTCACCGCCTTCATCAACATCGTTTAAATAAAACATAAATAACAACACGCGATGCAGTGCTTCATTATGCTGTAGCTGCGGATAAACCTCACTGTGCCAGTAAGGGTAGCCTCCTTTATTTACTTCGTATTTTTGCGCTTGAATATTACCAAGTCTAAAAATTTGCTGAACTAGCAAAGGTAATTGTGGTTTACCCACTTCTTCAAAATTCTCTTGGGTTAAATCGACTACTTCACCTGTTTTTGGGTGATAGACCTTTAAGCCAAACGCCCCAATCATCATAAAAATATGCTCTTCAACATACTTAAAAACATGCTGTGCAGTCGTTTGTTGTATATGTTTTAATTGTTGTGCATATTCGGGGTGATTATTTAAGTGTAGGTCGTGACTGTCTTTTTTCTTTAAGTCGACACCGCCCGATGTTACCCCTTGTTTTACATGCGGGCTTTGCGCGAATGTGGTAATAAATTCATCGCAAAACTCATCGCTTAATGCGTTATCAACAACGCGTATAAAGTCCGTCATGGTTTACCTTTATATAATTATTATTGGATTTTTATGTTTATTGAAAAAGTGATGCCGCGCTTTAGCGAAACAGATGCACTCGGACACATTAACAATACCGTACTCCCTGTATGGTTTGAAGTCGCACGTGGACCTATTTTTAAGTTTTTTACACCAGACTTAAACCCGCATGATTGGAAATTGATTATCGCCAAAGTTGAAGTATCGTTTGTAGGCGAATTATTTTATGGCCACGAAGTGACCGTAAAAACCTCTGTAGAGCACATAGGCACTAGCTCTTTTACGCTTAGGCAAGAGGCATGGCAACACGATAAATGCTGCGCAATAGGCAAAGCTGTGATGGTGAGATACGACTTTGTTGCTAAATCAAAACAAGCGCTTAGCATTGACGAAAAAGCAGCGCTTAACGAGCACATTACTGCTGAGTCGTAACTTAGCTAATAAAGAACCTTTTAGTGACAAACGCTTGGTTTGTCATATTCTTAGCATAATCGAATGTTAGATTAATCCTCTTAAATACAACAACTAATATAGTTGTTTTTACTTTTTGAACTAAGAGGTTATTAAAGCCATTTTATGATTATCGAATCATTTTTTGAAAAATTATATACCGAGCACAACAGTGAACTAAATCGTAGAGTCCGTGAATTTTTTGGGGCAAGCCTTAGCGATCATGAAGATTTAGTGCAGGAAGCATTTAGTAATATGTTGTCGCACCAGCATATTGATAAAATAGAGTTTCCGAAAGCTTATCTGCTTCGTTCAGCTATTAACATTGGTTTAAATTATCGTTCTCGTTTTAAAAATACCCAACATTTTTCAGACGACACCCTCGATAATATTGATGAACCACTATGTACACAAGGTAGCCCTGAGGATCTATGTAGCATGAATTTGCGAATTGAATATATTTCAGATGCGATGAATACGCTTACAGATAAGCAGCGAGACCTTATAGTACGTAGTCGTATTCATGGTGAAACATATCAACAAATTAAAGTGGCAACAGGGTTTAGCCTAGGTGATATAAGCCGCCAAATGCAAAGTGCTATTGAGCAATTGCATAGCTACATAAGTGCCAAAAATGCGTGACTAAGTTCCCTAGTCACGCTAATCCTCTCCTTGTACGCGTTATTATATAGAGCCATAGGTTATCTTCGTTTTATTGCGGTTATTTAATAGGAAGAACCATTGAAGGCTGCCTCCCTTGACCATTAATTTTAAGTTGGGTTGGCGAAAATTCAAGAGTGCTAAATGCAGTTGTATCGGTATCAAGCATCGCATGAAAAGTCACGAAGTGAATGCCGTCTTTTTTTGCGTAATTACCTACATGGTTATGACCATTAAACCATGCTTTTACGGCTGGATACTGGCTAATAAGGGTTAGCACTTCTTGCGCGTTCCATAGGTTATGATTGTTCTCAGGAAAAATAGGAAAATGACTCAGTAGCACAACAGGTTGCTCTTTTACTTGCGCTACTTTTAGCTTTTCTTCTAACCACTTAAGCTGTTTTATACCAATTGCGCCATTCCAATCTTCGTGCCCTTTATATTGAGAGTTAAACAAGGTCATATTTTGTTGATGTTTTTTACTATTTTTAGGCCATGCGTAAGTGCTCACATCATTGCCATCTAAAGCAATAAAGAGCCAATTATTTATTTCAAAACTGTAGTAGCGCGATGGCATGTTTAAAGTGTTAGTTATGCGCATTTTAAACTTATCATCTACCGAGAATTCATGGTTTCCTAATACATGATAAAGGGGAGTATTAAGCGATGATGATATTGTATTTAACGGAGTAAAACTTTTAAATTCACGGTCGATAAAGTCGCCTAAATGCAATACACCCGATAAAGGGTGTTGATTAAATTGCTCAACCGCAGTGCTGAACTTTTGAGGGCAAGATGTATAGTGTCGAGTACCTTTATTGGCTTGTTCTGCATATTGGCAATCGGCAATAACACCTAAAGTAAATGTGTCATTTGCAGCAATTGATGGGCAACAAATCAAAAGCAGGAATAAATTAATGAGTAATGAAACAGTGTATTTTTGCATAACTTTTTTCCTTAAAGTTACTGGCTGCAAAAGCAGCCAGTTAAGAGGTGAGAGCTAAAATTTATACGACATACCTAACGCAAAATTGCGGCCACTTTGTGAGTAAGATTGAGTTCTGTGATCGAGGAATTGTCGAATTGCTTCGTCGGTTAAGTTCGTCGCTTCAAAGGTTATTTTTACTTGCTCTGTAATATTCATAAACGATTTAAAATCAACAAACGTTGTTTCATCGTATCCGGCAACAATGTTTTGCTCTGAGCCTTCCCCTGTAATATATTCATCACGATAAGAGCTCGAAACACGCATGCCCCAATGCGGTGTTTCATAGTAAAGGGTAAAATTGTGAGACAGTTCAGATAAGCCAGGTGGTGTAACGCTGATGCGTTCACCTTCGTTAAATAAAATAGTTTCGCCATCAGCAATGGTTACATTACCGAGCATTCCTAAGTAATTAAATGGCTCTGGTAAAAAATCAAAGTCCATTTGAAACGCAATTTCTAAACCAGTAACATCTGTAGAATCACCATTAATAGGTTGTGAAACGGTAAACTCAGATTGCGCATTTACGCGCGGGTCAAAATCTAAAAACTCTAGAGGGTAACCCGTTTGCTCATAAGGTAGGGTCACTGATTGCTGGACAATAAATGACTCCATATCTTTATGGAACACTGCAATAGCTAAGCTTGACGAATCACCATAAAACTCAAATGATGTTTCGAATGAATCAGCAACAAAGCGCTCTAAGTTAGGGTTACCAGCACTAATAAATTGATCTGCAACACCCACTTGTCCTGCGGCTTTTAGTTGATCTAAATTTGGTCGAGAAATATTGCGATTTGCACCAAAGCGTACTAACCAATTATCAGAAATATCAGCAACAACATTTAAGCTTGGTAGTAAATCGGAATAGGTTTTACTAAATTCAATTTTCTCAAAACCTGTTCCAGTATTAACTTCCCCGCTCGATGTTTGTTCAGTTTCATACCAACGTAAACCTAAGTTACCTCTAATTGGGAAGTTACTTATTTCGGTGTTCCATACATACTGTGCATAAACCCCAATAGTATCTTCTTCAATTTGATATACAGTACCAGGGCGATTATGAGAGGCGTCTAACTCGCGAGAAATTAAACCTGTTGCAACAACACGCTCAAAAGTAGCTTGGTTATCTGCAATAACATAGTCATGTAATATTGGGATGTTTGTTATTTGAAAAACAGCTTCAGGTGAATTTGGGTTGTTTTCCCAATCAACACGGTCTCTGCGTTCAAAACCATCTGATTGATAATTTTTAGACTGTAGACCAAACTTAAATGAATGCACATCATTAAGTTCGTAATTAAAATCAACTTGATACGTGTTGTATTCATTGCTTATTTCATCTTCGCGGACATCAGTTCGCATTAATGCCCACTGGTCGATGTCGGTAATATCGAAGTCGTAAGTATTTTGACCATATTTAGCATTGCGCCAATCAACAGAAAACGCATGATCGACAGATTCACTAAACACTTTATCGTTTATAGGTTGCTCAAAAGTAGATTTTGATAAACCAAACATGGTTGTCATGTAGAGTTTATTGGTTAATTCAAAATTGCCACTGAGTGATATTTGATGGAAATCAGTTTCACCAAAACTTACTTTTGACTCGGTACGTAAATCAAGACCTTCAAATGAGGCATATACTAAATCGTCACCTTCAATGGCTGCATCAACGAGTAACTGATTTGCCGTCACATCGCCAGTAAATGCGTTTGTGCCCGCTGTTGATAATTGATTTTCAATGCGATCGTTAGATAGCTTTCCGTATAAAATATCTAAATCAAAAGACATTGCATCAGAAGGTTGCCATTGGAATACAGCGGTAATACCGGTACGTTTTCGTGTATTAGCCCAAGATGCAATGTTATTAGCGCGAGATACAAACACACGGTCATTGCCCGTGGCATTGACTAAACGGTTTTTGATATCGGCATCAACTGAATCTGCAACATTATCATCACCAAAGCTCGCTTGTTTCCAAGACCACACATGATAGCCTTCTTCAATTGTATCTACTTCAGAATAAGCAACCGATACGAGCGCACCAAAATTCCCCCACGTATTTGATATCAAACCAGCAAAGCGAGGGTCAGAGTGCTCTGTTCTATCATTATAAATACCTTTTACACTTACAGCGCCTTGTGGCCCTTCTTCAGAATTATCAAAAGGTTTTGCAGTATGTAAATCAACAGTACCGGCAATACCCCCTTCATCTAATGACGCATCATACGACTTATAAACATCTACGCGATTAAATAGTTCTGAGGCAAAAATACTGAAATCAAAATCTCGAGAGCGAGATGCACCACCACGTTGGTCAATACCTGAATCGCTTGTAAAAAGTGCTTCCATGCCATTTAAGCGTGTGCGTGTAAAATTAGGACCCAAGCCACGTAACGATATTTGACGACCTTCACCTGAATCACGCGAAATAGATACACCCGGTACACGCTGTAGTGACTCTGCTAAGTTAGCATCAGGGAATTCGCCAATGTCTTCAGCGAGTATGCTGTCTTGCGAGCCAATGGCATTTTTTTTGAGTTCTTTACTACGGGCTAGGTTAGAGCGGTAGCCTGTTACCGTGATCGCTTCCATTTCTTGCTGAACTTTATCACTTTGAGCTGCATGTATAGGGCTACTTGCTAATATGAATGTGCCAGATACAGCGCCAACTAATATGCTCAGTTTATTAAGTTTAAATGGGATCATAATTCCTTTCTTCTCTCAGTTAATGTTTATAAATATTAAAAAAAAGTGCACACGCAGCGATTAAGCTGGATTAAATGGTGCAGACATCAACTAAACAAAGTAGGAGTGATAATTTTCCAAATAAAAGAGTGGTTTAATAAAACTTTAACATATATCGATTGGTTGGGTTTTCTTAAGGCTATAATTATATTCATCTTTTTATTTATTTTGACGTGTTAGTTAATTAGGTGTGATTTTTAGAGGGTTAAAAACAATAAGTATTTAATTTACTCGCCTTGTGTAAATAAATAATGGCAGCTGTAAATTTTTATCGTGATTTTTTTAACGCATTTAGATTGAGTTACAAGTGCTAGTTATATACTATTTATAATATATATTGTTGCACCGTTATAGCAGGTAATGTTAGTTCGGTATTTGATTGGAGAATGTGTGTGATATCTGTTGCCAATAATGAACCTTTACAGGTTATTCAACTTAGTGATGGTGAAAATTTAACAGCTGAGATTTTGCCATTTGGCGCAATAATAAAAAGTATTAAATTTAAAAATCAAGAAATGACACTTAGCGTAGACGACCCGCAATACTATCTTGAAAACCCATTTTATTTAGGCGCTACCGTTGGTCGATATGCTAATCGTATTGCCGAGGGGCATTTTAGCTTATCAGGTACGCCGTATCAGTTAGAAAAAAACAACGGCTCTAATAGTTTGCATGGCGGCGTAAAGGGCTTTAATAAGGCACTTTGGCAAGTTATTCAGCAAAGCGAAAGTGAGGTTGAGCTTTACTATTGCGCCGAAGATGGCGAGGAGGGTTTTCCTGGTAAATTAGAAGTGTGGCAAACGATTACTGCAACTAACGGTCAATTAGCATTATGCTTTAAAGCTACGTGCGATAAAGAAACCCTCGTAAACCTTACCAATCATTGCTATTTCAATCTTGAAGGCAGCGATACTATCACTAATCATCTATTGCAAGTTAACGCTACGCATTACTTACCTATTGATGACAACAGTATTCCATTTGAAGAGGCAGCCGCTGTTAAAAATAGTTGCTTTGACTTTACTCAGGCTAAACCAGTGGGTGGTGCACTGTCACAAAATCATCCACAGTTAGACGCAGGTTTTGGGTTTGACCATTGTTATGTATACAAAAATGACAACAAACTTAAGGCAATGGCTAAATTAACATCTACACTTACCAATATTAATTTAACGCTGTTTAGTACCCAGCCTGGTATGCAGCTTTACACGGCTAATTTTGTTGATTTACCTTTTAAAGCACGCCAAGCGCTATGCTTAGAAGCACAAAATTGGCCTGATGCTCCAAACCGTGAAAATTTTCCAAAAGCTAATTTATTACCTGGTGAAGTATATAACCAGACTATTATTTACGCATTTTCATAACAAACTCAATGTTTTGATGTTAATTTAAAGAAAACAAAAAGCAAAAATATAGTAATTAAAAGCTACTCAAACTTGAGTAAAAGGTTGCACTTTTTATCAATTTAAAGTATTTATAATATAAATAGTATTTGAAGCTATTTACACCACACAACGACACAATGACTACACACAATCAGGAGTTTTTAAAAATGATAATTAACAATACGTTATCGTTCAACAAGAAAACCGTACTCAGTATTGCTATCACCGGCATATTGGCAAGCGGGAGCGTTGCAGCCCAAGGAGCTGAAGGCGACACACCTACAGTAGTAAATGAAGATGTTGAAGTTATCGCAGTAACGGGTATCCGCAGCAGTTTACGTTCGTCAATGTTAGATAAAAAAGCGTCTAATGTTGTAACCGACGGGATAAAAGCAGAGGACCTTGGTAAATTTCCTGATTTAAACGTAGCAGAATCTCTGCAACGTATTACAGGTGTAGCAATTGACCGTAGTGGTGGTGAAGGCCAAGCGGTAACTATTCGTGGTTTTGGTCCACAATTTAATACTGTACTTGTTAATGGTCGTCAAATTGCGACAGACAGCGCAGGTCGTGAATTTAACTTTGATGTATTGGCCGCGGATCAAATCACCGGTGCTGATATTTATAAAAGTAATACAGCAACTCTCCAAGAAGGCGGCATTGGTGGTACGGTTAACGTAACTACAGCACGTCCTTTTGATTTTGGTGGTTTACATATTTTAGGTTCAGTTAAAGGTATGTACGAAAGCCTTTCTGAAGAAGTATCTCCATCAACATCATTCTTAATAAGTAATACGTTTAACGATGACAAGCTAGGTGTGCTTTTTGCCATCACTAATCAACAACGTAAACTTCAAAATAACCAAATTTTAACGGCAGGTTGGCGCGGTGGCCAAACAATTTCTAACCCAACGGATGGTGTATTGTTTGAAAATGCTTACATTCCACGTAACTGGGACCAAGTAGTTGATGAGCAAGACCGCGAGCGTACAAATGCAAGTTTAGTACTTCAATACGCACCGTCTGACGATGTTACGATTACTGTTGATGGCATGATTTCAAAATTCGAAGTTGACTCAACAGTACGCGATTTAGCATCTTGGTTTGAACCAGACCGCGTAGGCAGTGCAACGATTGATCCAGAAACAGGTACTCTTTTAACTTTCTCTCAAGAAGTTGGTTTAGGCGCGCCAAGTGGCGACCCTGCAAGTGACTTTGTATCGCATACACGTAATTCACGTGATGTAACTAATAAAGCATTTGGTATTAACGTTGATTGGCAAGTAAACGAGTCATTAAAAGCTAAATTTGATGTATCTCGCTCAACAGCCGAAAACGACCGTGCTGGTAGAGATCGTTTTAACGTAGTGGGTATTATTAATAGCTTCAGTTTTGATGGCACAGGTGGCGTTCCAACTGTTCAGCATGATGGATTTACAAATGGTTCATTGCCTGATCCAAGCTTAGCGCGACTTCATTACAACGAAATTGGTAATCAATTTACAGATGAAGATGAAATTACTGAAGTAAAAGCCGATTTTGAATATGTGCCAGATAAAGGCCCAGTTGAGCGTATTAACTTTGGTGCTTATCGCCAAGAGCGTGAAAAATCAAGCTTTCAAATCTTTGGTAGTCAATGTCAGTTCTGTGGTTATGGTACACAAGCACCACTTGATGCAATTGATTTTGAAGCATATACAGCGAGTAACTACTTCCCTGGTTTGATCGATACATTTTATAGCTACGATGGCGATAAAATGCTTGATTACTTAGCCGATCAAGGTTTCCCAGTAGAACCAACACTACAAAATAACCGTTACACAATTAACGAAGACATCACTAGCTTATACATGGACTTTACGCTTGGTTTTGACCTTTCAGATATGCCTGTAACAGTTAACTTTGGCGCGCGTTACTCAGAAACTGATATTGAAGTTGCTGCAATACAAAGCTTTATTAGCGATGTAATACCAACATCTGACGCAACATTGTTTCAGAATGTTTTTGGGCCTGCAACGAACATCGAGCAAGGCACTAGCTACTCAAACTTATTACCGTCTTTCAATGTTAAGTTAGAGCTGCAAGACAACATGATTTTACGCTTTGCAGCGTACGACAGTATCACTCGCCCAACTATGTCTCAGCTATCTCCTGCGACAAACTTTAACGAGCCACGTCGTCAAAATTTAACGGCAAGTGGTGGTAACCCAGCACTTAAACCATTCCAGTCTGAAAACTGGGATATTTCTTACGAGTGGTACTACAACGATGCTAACTTATTTAGCTTTGCAGTATTTAGTAAAGAAGTAGATGACTTTATTGTTACCCTAACAGGTGCAGAAACATACGAAATGTCTGACCGTTCAGGTCCTGATTTTGCGTGTACTACATGTACAGACCAAACAGATGACGAACTTATTGGTAGCTCAGAAGTTTACACTGCAAGTCGTCCTCAAAATGGTGAGTCTGCAACTGTAACCGGTTTTGAAGTCGGTGTTACTCACATGTTTGAAAATGGCTTTGGTTTTATTGCCAATGCAACTGTTGTGAATAGCGACATTAGTGTGGGTGACGATACTACACAAACATTTGCACTTGAAGGTTTAGGGGATTCACAAAACTTAATATTTTTCTATGAGCAAGAAAACTGGCAAGCACGTGTTGCATTTAACAACCGTGAAGGCTTTTTACGCTTAGTTGATAACGGCTTTAACGGTGAACCAGTTAACGTAGAAACTTACGGTCAGTGGGATATTAGTGCAAGTTACGATATTAACGAAAACTTCACTATTTTTGCGGAAGGCATCAATATTACTGAAGAAGAGCTAGTACAAACAGGTCGTTTTGCTAACCAAATCTATTCAGTAGAAGATAATGGCTCACGTTACGCGTTTGGTATTCGCGGATCGTTTTAATTAATGATGGAGGCGTATTTTTCGCCTATTAGTTTTCATTACAGCACCAAGGTGCTAATACCAATTAGGTTAATTTAGCAGTAATGTATATTAGTTAACCTAATTGGCTAAAATGAATACACATTAAATCAAAATGCCCTAACAGGCATTTGTTGTATAAAACGTTATCAAAAATACTCAAAGAGTAGTCCATTATGAATAAAGCAATAAAAACAGTAGCGGTAGTTGGCGGTGGTACAGCAGGATGGCTGAGCGCTGCAATTATAGCTTCGTATCACCAAGGTCAAAATGGTGACGGCTTAAAAGTGATGTTGGTTGAATCGTCAGACATTCCAACTATTGGCGTAGGTGAAGGTACCTGGCCCACGATGAAAAACACACTTCAGCAAATAGGCTTGCGTGAAGTCGATGTGTTTAAAGCCTGTAATGCTACCTTCAAACAAGGCGGGAAGTTTGTAAATTGGACTCATGGCAATAATGACTTTTACTACCATCCATTTACTGTACCGCTAGGCTACGGCCGTATAGATTTAGCCCCATATTTAGATAATGTTGAAGACTTTGCACAGCAAACTAATTTTCAACATGATATTTGCGAAGCAAGCTTAGCCCCAAGAGGTATAGCGCAAGGTGAATATCAAGGTAATTGTAATTACGCTTATCACTTAGATGCCGGCGCTTTTGCAGAAATGCTTAAACAGCATTGTAAAAGTAAGCTTGGCGTAGAGCATATTATTGGTACTGTTGATCAGGTAAAGCTTGATGACGATGGTGCAATAAATGTGCTTACTCTAAAAGGTCAAACCCGCACTATAAACGCCGACTTATTTATAGACTGTACTGGTTTTTCATCATTGTTATTAGGCCAAGCGCTCAACGTACCGTTTAAAAAAATGGACCACGTGCTATTTAACGACAGCGCACTGGCTATGCAAGTCCCTTACGATGAAAACGAGCAGCTTCTTGCCAGCCATACCATAGCAACAGCGCAAAACGCTGGATGGATTTGGGATATAGGTTTAACGCATCGCCGAGGTGTAGGACATGTATATTCAAGCAAATTTTTATCAGACGATGAAGCAGAGCAAAACCTAAGAAACTATTTAGGCGATGCAGCAAACGGTTTAACTGCCCGTAAAATTAGTTTTGAATCAGGATACCGTGAGAAGTTTTGGCATAAAAACTGTGTTGCTATTGGTATGTCAGCAGGGTTTGTAGAGCCGCTTGAAGCAACCGCTATTATGCTTGTTGAAATTTCAGCACGCTTTGTAGCAGAGCACATGCCAGCAGACACACAAGTAATGCCTATTGTAGCTAAACGCTTTAACGAGCAGATGGATTACCGCTGGCAGCGTATTATCGACTTTTTAAAGCTGCATTACATGCTAACCAAGCGCCCAGAACCTTACTGGCAAGCACATGTACAGCCCGATACTATCCCACAAACCCTGCAAGAAGATTTACTTCTTTGGGGAAGCCGTGGCCCGCTTATTCAAGATTTTCATGGCGCATTAGAGTTATTCCCTGCTGCCAGTTATCAGTATGTTTTGTACGGTATGGGCTTTAAGCCTGACTTTACTAAACAAGCATATTTGTATTCACAACATGTGCAAGCCAAACAAATAATTGAACGTAACAGCCAGCTTACACAGCAGATGTTGCAAACTTTGCCGCCTCACCGTGCTTTTATAGAGCAGTGGTTAGCAGCTAACCCAGTTTAAGGATGTGTAACTATGGCTATTAGTGAACTAGTAAACACCAAACACCAAACATTAAAAATTAACCCCAATGCAGCCGTTGAATACGCAAAAACGCAGCATTTAGTTAATTTAAGAGCAAATGAAATAGCAAAAGCAGCCTGCGACTTACCTATTTTTTTAGCACGTAATACACAAAATGGCAGTTATACAGTATCAGCGTTAACCAGCTTTAGTGCAGGTCAAAGTTTATTGGTTAATAACAACCAATGGCAGGCACTTTACACGCCGGTATGTATGCAAACCCAGCCTCTTTATTTAATGACCCGAGAAGCAAATAGTAGCGATTATTTTATCGCGATTGATGATCAAAGCTCAGCCGTAAACACGCAGCAAGGTGAGGCACTATTTGATGCTAAAGGTAATCCGAGTTTATTTTTAAGTGCACAGCAAAAACTGTTAGAAAGCGACTTAAAAAATGACTATCAAACGTATCAATTTACCCAAGAAGTTGCGCGGTTAGGGCTCATTAAAAACATAGATATTGTATTGCAGTTTGAACAAGGCGAAACCCAAACTATTCAAGGTTTGAGCACCGTTGATGAAGACAAACTGCAAACATTAAATAGCGATACCGTTGCAAACTTACACAAGCAAGGTTACTTGAGTGTGCTTAACAGCATGCTTATTTCACTGTTTCAGTTAAATGCATTGGTAAAGCTGCATAACCAACGTCCCGAACTTATGCCTTTAAAGCAAATTAAGTTAGAACTAAGTCGAGATGCGCACGCGCTGTAGCGTGCACTTTTTTATTACACAGACATTGCGCATAACGCGCAGGAGACACACACATGTCAGATAACATTTTACAGCTGGTGGTTTTTGTTTTTGTCACCGCTTTAATTGGTGGCCTTACTTATTGGAAATGCCGAGGCCAAAATCGCAATAACGGACAAAGCCAAACCAAAGAGTATTTTTTAGCGGGCGGTGGCCTTACTTGGATGTTTGTTGCAGGTTCAATAACACTTACTAATTTAAGTACTGATCAGCTTGTAGGTATGAATGGTAACCAAATGGCTTTACTGGTTTGGTGGGAGCTTGCAGCAATTATAGGTTTGATTATTTTAGCCAAAGTGTTCATTCCTGTTTATTACAAATACAACTGTACTACCACCACAGAGCTTTTAGAAAAGCGCTATAACAACAAACATATTCGCGCTGTTATTGGGGGATTATTCTTTTTAGGTAATGCACTTATTTATATGCCAGCGGTTATTTATTCTGGCGCGCTATTTATGCAAACCATGTTTAAGGTTGATATTCCGCTAATGTATATTGCCACCGCATTTGCCATTATTGGTGCTGTTTATGCGTTTTTTGGTGGCCTGAGAGCAGTTGCTGTATCGGATACCTACAATGGCATACTTGTACTAGGCATGGCTGTTTTAGTCGTGTTTTTAGCACTTAATGCGATTGATTATGACTTTACGGGTATTCCAGAGGAGCGCTTAACACTCATAGGCGATGCTGATTCACCTATTCCGTGGCCAACACTTTTAACCGGTATGATCTTTATTCAAATGTATTACTGGGGTACTAACCAAACAATCACACAGCGAGCAATGGCAGCACCTAATGTTAAAGAAGCGCAAAAAGGTATATTTGCAGCTGCGGGTATTCGTTTTTTAATCGTCCCTGCAATTGTGGTATTACCGGGTATTATTTCGTTTAAACTTTATGGCGATATTGGCGACGCTGCTTATGGTCGAATTGTGGGTGATGTAATGCCAGCATGGTTAACCGGTGTGTTCGCAGCGGCAATGGCAGCAGCAGTACTCTCTACTTACAACAGCTTATTAAATTCAGCTACAGCACTATATGTGTGTGACATTCACGAAGCGTACTTTAATAAAGAGCCAAGTGTTGTAAAGCTAAGTGGTTACGTAACATTGCTACTAACAAGCTTAACACTGGTACTTGTACCAATTTACCAGCAAGCAGATAGCATTATTAACTTACTACAGCAATTAAATGGCTTGTTAAGTATGCCTATATTCTCAATTTTTGTAGTGGGCTTATTATTTAAAAATGTGGATGCACGTGCAGGTATTGCAGCAGTAATTTTAGGTGTTGTAATGTACGGCATGCTTACATTTGCAAACTCACCACTACATACTGACATTCATTACATTCACTTAATGCCAATTACACTGATTGTATGTGTAGCTTTTGCATTGATAGTAAATAAAGTGGTATTTGGTTTAAATGCGCAGTGGGCAGGTAAAACACCGGCACTTGATGACGCAGGCCAAGCACAAGTACAAAAATAGATTATAAATAGTTTAAGCTGACAAAGTCGGTCATGGGGAAACTCTGGCCGATTTTTTATATGTATTAAAAGCAACATGAGAACTTCAAAGCGAAGGTTAGTTTAATACTTTTTATTACAGTGGTACTTCCAGTGAGTTTATCTGACTATTTGCGATGTAAAGACTATCAAAACCTAATTTATATGATATATACTATTATTATTGAATGTCACTGTCTGATAGATTGTGGCTCAAGCAAAGAGATACATTTAGTACATAGTGTAGCTTACTAATTTTCGTTATATTTATAACTCACACAATGAACAAGAGGATAGGAAAATCATGGCCGACACTAAATCATTTTATCGATTAGACAGTGTAAACAGCACCGTTATTTTCGACTGCCAGAGCAAAACACCAGCGTTACTGTACTTTGGTAAACGCCTATCTGAGCAAACAACAGAAACAATGCTAACTCAGCTTGCTACCCGTCAAGAAGTAAAATGTGCCGTGGTTGAAGAAGCGCCTATTTCTCTATCTCCGTTATTAGGCGAAGGCTTTACTGGTGCGCCAGGGCTTGAGCTAGTAAATGATTCAATCGCATGGTCAGTAGGGCCAGAGCTTCAAGAAGTTCGTCAGCCTTCAAGTGCGACAGTTGAGTTTGTAAGCGTAGATAAGCTTCGTGGTATTGAAGTAGTGCACAGCATTACACTTGATAAAAACACTGATGTACTAAGCGCACATACTGTATTAACTAATTTAGGCGACTTACCGCTAAGCGTTAACTTTTGCGCCGCGCCAACATTTCAATTGCCAGATAGCGTAAGCAAAATAGTGAGCTTTGAAGGTCGTTGGTCAAACGAGTTCCAACGTCAATCGGTTGATTTAGTCTTAGGCAGTTTTGTTCGTGAAAACCGTAAAGGCAAAACATCACACGATGTATTTCCTGGTTTATTAGTGCATAACGAAAATGCAGGCGAGCAGCACGGCGAATGTTACGGCTTTCATTTAGGTTGGAGTGGTAATAATAAACTACGCGCAGAGCTTTTAGCTGAAGGTCGTCGTTACGTGCAAATGGGTGAGCTATTACTTCCTGGTGAGCTTACGCTTGCTAAAGGTCAAACGTATCAAAGCCCGAGCATTTATGGCTCGTTTTCGAGTGAAGGCTTTAGTGCGCTTTCTCGTAATTTTCATCGTTTTGTTAAAGCTAATTTACTTAGCCAAGCACAGCGTGAAAAAACACGCCCTGTGCATTACAACACATGGGAAGGTATATACTTTGATCACGATGTAGATACGCTTAAGCAACTAGCCGACAAAGTAGCGCCGTTAGGCATTGAACGTTTTGTACTTGATGATGGTTGGTTTAAAGGCCGCCGTGGCGATAACGCTGGTTTAGGTGATTGGACAGTAGATTACAAAATTTACCCCGATGGTTTATCACCAGTTATAGATCATGTTAATAGCTTAGGTATGGAGTTTGGTATTTGGTTTGAACCAGAAATGGTTAACCCTGATAGCGATTTATACCGTGCGCATCCTGATTGGGTTTTAGGCTCCCAAAACAACGAACAGTTAAGCTTTAGAAATCAGCTAGTACTTGATTTAACGCGCTCTGAGGTTGTTGAGTACCTATACAAAGCGATTGACGATATTTTAGTTGAATACCCAACTATTAAGTACATTAAATGGGATATGAACCGCGATATTAACCATGCAGGTAATTTTGATGGCAAGCCTGCTGTGCATCAGCAAACATTAGCACTTTATCGTTTAATTGATCGTATTAAAGCGGCGCACCCAGGGCTTGAAATAGAAAGCTGCTCGTCAGGTGGTGCACGTGTAGATTACGGCGTACTTGCACACACCGACCGTGTATGGACGTCAGATTCAAACGATGCGCTTGATCGCCTTGAAATACAGCGTGGATGTTCGTTCTTCTTCCCATCGTCGGTTATGGGGGCACACGTAGGCCCACGTGATTGTCATATCACAGGGCGTAATGTAAGTATTGAAATGCGTGCTGCGGTATCAATGTTTGGCCACATGGGAATCGAAATGGACCCACGTGAGCTGACCGATCACGAATACAATGCACTTAAAGCGGCAATAGCACTTCACAAAGAGCATCGTGAGTTTATTCATGCTGCCGATTTATACCGCCTAGATAGCGACGATTTATCAATTAACTTTGGTTTAATTGATGAGCAAAAAACAAAAGCGTTATTTGCCTATAACAGCGTTCGCGAAACACCGCGTACAGCGCCTAATAAGCTTCGTTTTGTTGGCCTAGATGCCGATGCGCAGTACACACTTAATTTAGTGTGGCCGGTAAAATTTGAGGAGTATCGTCCATCTTCTATTGCTGCGGTAAATGGTCAAACATTTACCGGTGAAGCGTTAATGCAGTTTGGTTTACAAATGCCAATTTCATTCCCGCAAACATCGCTTATATTTGAGCTTAACAAAGCTTAAATTTGACTAAGAGCAGTAAAAGGCGCTAATCGCTTTTATATTGCTTAGCTTAGATATGAGTAGTCAGCTCTATATTGTTTAGGGCTGGCTTTTTTATATCCTTAGTAAGCTAATTTAGTAAATTAACTTAGTAAACTCAAAAGTATCGAAAATAGAGTGGTTACGCTTGCGCATAATTTTGCTTGTTACCCAACCAACGTTGAATTAGTGGGTCAACAACCTCTGGGTGTTGCTTAAGCATTTGCTGTGCAATCGGTCTAACTTGGTTGAGGATGTGCTTATCGCGGGTAAGATCGGCAATTTTAAACTCGGCTAACCCTGTTTGTTTTGTACCGAGTACTTCACCAGGGCCACGAATTTCTAAATCGCGCTCAGCTATCACAAAACCATCGTTACTATCGCGTAGTACTCCTAATCGCTTTTGAGCGGTGTGAGACAACGGTGCGTGGTATAAAAGCACGCAATGCGATGCAGTAGCGCCACGGCCAACTCGCCCACGTAACTGATGCAGCTGTGCTAAGCCTAAGCGCTCAGGGTTTTCTATAATGATTAAGCTCGCATTAGGGACATCTACACCAACTTCAATAACCGTCGTGGCAACTAAAACATGTATATTACCTGCTTTAAACTCACTCATAATGGCTTGTTTTTCAGCTGATTTCATTCGGCCATGTACTAAACCAACATTTAGCTCTGGTAGCGCTTCTTTTAACTGCAGTGCACTGTCTTCGGCGGCTTGGCACTGCAGTACTTCAGATTCATCAATAAGTGTACACACCCAATAAACTTGGCGGCCTTGCTCGTTACACGCTAATTTAACGCGAGCAATAATATCGTCTCTGCGAGTATCAGGAAGTGCCACTGTTGTGATTGGCGTACGCCCTGGTGGCAGCTCGTCAATCACAGACGTTTCTAAGTCGGCGTAGGCGGTCATAGCGAGTGTACGTGGGATAGGTGTTGCGGTCATAACTAGTTGATGAGGGTAACAATCACCAAACTTACCCTTTTCGCGTAGTGATAAACGCTGGTGGACACCAAAGCGGTGTTGTTCATCAATAACGATAAGCACTAAGTTATTAAACTTAACTTCATCTTGAAATAAAGCGTGAGTACCAATAATCATTTGCGCCTCACCAGAGGCGATTTTTTCAAGTGTTGCTACGCGCTCTTTGCCCTTTGTTTTACCGCCAAGCCACGCAACGGTTATGCCTAGTTGATTAAACCACGTTGTAAAATTAACACCATGTTGCTCTGATAAAATTTCAGTAGGAGCCATTAAAGCTACTTGAAAGCCCTGGGCAATGGCTGTTAGTGCACTAAGTGCTGCTACTAGGGTTTTACCTGAGCCTACATCGCCTTGTACTAAACGCATCATGGGATACGCGTGTTGCATATCGCCTTTAATCTCAGCAACTACGCGGCTTTGCGCATTTGTGGGTGCAAAAGGAAGTTGCTCTAAAAACTGGCTTTCTAATGTGTTTACCGGATTTAATGCCACGGCTTTAACTTGTTGCCCTTGCTCTCGTACTTTTAATAAGCTGAGGTTTTGAGCAAGTAACTCCTCAAATACAAGGCGCTGTTGAGCAGGGTGAGTGCCTTGTTCTAATGCAGTTACATCAACATCATTTGGTGGGCGGTGCAGTAATAATAAGGCGTCACTTAACGGCATATTTGATGGCTGCCACTGTGAAGGCAGTAGTTCTTCTACTGAATATTTGTGTAGTAAATCAATAGCCTGTTCGCTTAAAGCTCTAATCGATAGCTGCTTTAAACCTTCGGTTGTTGAATAAACGGGCGTTAATGTTGTCGCTACTGGTTGCTCGTTGGAAGTATCGCTGATGCTGTATTCAGGATGGCTCATTTCAAAGCCAACACGGCCACGGCGCACTTCACCAAAACAACGTATTATTTTACCTGCACTAAATGCGTTTTTTTGTGCGGCGGTAAAATTAAAAAATCGTAGTGTTAGCCTGCCAGTACCATCATTGATTTGGCAAACAAGCATGCGCCTTTTACCAAATGTAATTTGGCTTGTTTCAATTGTTGCTTCAACACTCACATGGCTATGCAGTGACAACTCGCTAATCGCGTATAAGCGAGTGCGATCTTCATAGCGAAGTGGCAAATGAAAAAGCATATCTTGCACAGTTAAAATACCTAGCTTTAACAAACGCTCAGCCATTTTTGGGCCGACCCCTTTGAGCTCTGTAATTGGGTATTGATTTAAGCTAGGTTTAGACAAAGTGTATCAATCTTATTATTTGTGAGTAGGCTAAGTGTACTTACAGAGCTTTAGTCCATCAAGTATGTTTTAAAGCTTGCCAAAATTGCTCGTCAGCGACTATTTCGCCGTTTTCATCAAGTGCGGGGTAGGGTAATTTTTTTTGTTTACACTGCCTTGCAATAATAGGATGGCAGCCTTCAAAGTAAAGTGGGTGCTTAACTTCGGCGCTCAGCATATCTCTATTATATAAACCAGCCAGCTGACGTTGACGCTGTGCTTCAAACAATATTAGCGCAGCAGCAACCGAAACATTTAGTGATTGCACCATGCCTTGCATTGGAATAATAATATTTTGATCGGCATATTCTAGAGCTTTTTCTGAGATCCCTGTTTTTTCTTGTCCAACAATAATAGCCGTTGGCTTGGTGTAATCTACTTCTCTAAAATCAACGGCATCTTCTGATAGATGAGTCGCTAATATTTGTATTTCTGGATTGCGTTCACGCATTGCAGTAACTGCATCATCAATATTTCTATGCAGGTGCGTCTCTAGCCAGTTTTTACTGCCACCTGAGGTATTATTTGTTAGCCATTTTTGCTTTTCAGGCCATACAGCATGTACGTGATGGCAACCAACCGCATCAGCACTTCGTACTATTGCAGATAAGTTATGGTGTTTGTGCACGTCTTCTAAACACACGGTTAGGTCTGTTTGACGGCGCGAAAGTACGTCTTCGATTCTTTGATAGCGAGTTTGCTGCATGGTTATCCTCTTTTTTCGGCAATTATACGAGATTTTTACAGTTAAGGCATTACCGTACGGCTAATTGGGTTTTGTAGAGAAATAAGTGTTTCTGTTGATTGGATTGCTTCTATTGCCTGTATTTTATTAATCAGCACATCTTGTAAGTGATCAATGGACTTTGTCATTACCTTTATAAATATGCTGTAGTTACCTGTTGTGTAATAAGCCTCTACCACTTCCTCCAATGCTTCTAGCTTTATAAGCGTTTGCGGGTAATCACGTGCGTTATTTAAATTAATACCTATAAAGCAGCATACATCGTAGCCCAGCTGTTTAGTATTAATCGTTAATTGGGTGCCTGTAATGATCCCTGCTTGCTTCATTTTTTCAATTCTTACGTGAATTGTCCCTGCGCTTACATTAAATCTTTTTGCTAATTCGGCGTACGCAGTACGGGCATTTGCCATTAACGCATGAAGTATCTGTTTATCGAGATTATCGATTAAATAATTTTCCATTATATTTTTATCATAAAATTATCGAATATATGGTTTTTATAACACTTAATTGATGGTTTTTATATATTAAAGCTATTTTTGTTATGGGATATTGAATTAATCCTTTGAATCGTTACATTAACTTCATTAAGGACGCTAGTTAGATCGTTTTTTATCAATTAAGCAAGTAACAATAACTGGGAATGAGGCCAATTATTATGAGTTCACACTATGTGCAGCAACAGCAGCAAATAAGTAAAGTTAAGCAATTTTTTTCACAACAACTAGAAACCCAACTTGGGCTGGTTGAGGTTCAAGCCCCAATTTTGGCTAAGGTTGGCGACGGCACGCAAGATAACTTAAGCGGCCATGAAAACGCAGTTGCTGTAAATGTGAAAGCGATTACAGATAGCCGCTACGAAGTGGTGCATTCACTGGCTAAGTGGAAACGTAAAACACTGGCTACTTATGGCTTTAGTGTTGGTGAGGGTATTTACACTCAAATGAAGGCTTTGCGCCCAGATGAAGATTCATTAAGTCCTATTCATTCTGTATATGTTGATCAATGGGATTGGGAAAAAGTAATTAACGAAACGACAGAACGTTCGCTGGCAACACTAAAGCAAACTGTTCAATCTATTTATAAAGGAATAAAAGAGACGGAAGCTTTTGTAAGCGAGTCTTATGGTTTAACGCCATTTTTACCGGACGATATTAAGTTTGTGCACAGTGAAGAGCTACGTAAAATGTATCCTGATTTTAGTGCTAAGCAACGCGAAAAAGCCATTGCACAAGAATATGGTGCTGTATTTTTAATTGGTATTGGTGGCGCACTCGGAGATGGCAAAATTCACGATGTAAGAGCCCCAGATTACGATGATTGGTCTACGCCAACATGCGATCAATACATGGGTTTAAATGGCGATATTTTGGTATGGAACCCAGTGCTTGAAAATGCATTTGAAATATCATCAATGGGTATACGTGTAAGTCCGGAGGTTTTAAAAGCGCAGTTAAGTACAACTGGAGATGAAGACCGCTTAGAGTTTGATTGGCATAAAGCGCTACTACAAAGTAAATTTCCGCAAACGATTGGCGGTGGAATAGGGCAGTCTCGCTTGGCTATGCTATTGCTACAAAAGCAGCATATTGGCCAAGTACAAGTGGGTGTATGGCCAAGTCAAACTTATGATACGGTAAGTGGCTTACTTTAAATTGTAAAAAAGTGAGTTAATTTGAGTGCTCAATAGAGCACTCAATTTTTTAGTGTGTTTTAAACTCTATTTCAATTTTATTATTTAAAAGTTTAACGTTGCACGGAGGGTAATTGCGGATTGTTTTAAGTACTTTATCAAAAATATGAATCTCTACGCCTGAATGCAAAACAGAATTCACCGTTAAATTAGTGTCGCTAAGTAAATCGTGTAAGTCATGATCTAAGTTTGAAAGACGTTTTTCTAATTTCTCTGCTTGCTCACAATAATGTTTCTGAGTAGCGCCAATTTTAGTGATTAATATTTTCTTCTTTTCGGCATCCTTCACTAAATCAGTTTTTTCTAGCGCTGCTTGCAGCGTATCTAATTGTGCATCTGTTTTAGCTAAGTCTCTAAAGCAATTATCAGTATCCGCTGTTATTTCAGCACCAGAAGCTGCTAAATTAATAATCATTTTAGCACCTGATTCATTCCCTATTTCGCCAGCAATGAGAGTTGTTGCATCAAGTATTTCACCACCAAATATTTTACCTTTAGGTAAGTCTGGTTGGCCTACTTGCAGTAAGCGTTTAGCTTTCATTACACAATGGCTTGTTTGGCGATCAATAAAAATATTATTTGCATCGAGATAACAATACTGTGAGTGAGATACATGAATATCACCTAGCGCAATTAGCTTGCAAGAAAGTGACTTACTATCCACTTTTTGATGGCCAATAATGCCTTGTTTAACAGTGATGTTTCCGCCTGCGGTAAGCTCACCTGATTCAACTGTGCCAAATATAGTAATATCGCCTTTGGCAGTTACTTTCATCCCAGGGTCTATATTGCGAGTAACAATAACACTGCCTTGAAAGTCAATATGGCCGCTTTTTACATTTACATCTGAAATGGTAAAAATATCGTCGACACGCATACCATTATTAATTTCAACCGGAACACCAGCAATAGTAGAGACTAACTCAAGCGGATTCATTTTTGATATTTCAGTCCCTTCGCCTGCCACTAATTGTTTATTTTCTCCGGGCTTTGCGGGCAGTATGTCACCTATTACGGTAAAGCCTTCTTTACCGGGGGTTGCTGGTTGCTGGCGAATAAGCACAGAGCCAGGTTCTACGCTTGCAAGCTTGCCAAAGTCGCGCATGTCCACACTGCCATCTTCTTTGAGCTTGGGCGCTTTTAAGCGGTCTTTTAAAGTCTCTACGGTTGTTATTAGTTTAGTGGCTAAACCATCGCTTGGGAGCCTACCTTTAGCTAATATCCCTTTAACTACAGATCCCGCAGAGTGTTCAGATTGTTTTTGCAGCAGCTGTTCTAAAAAAGCTTGTTTATACCCACGCACAATGCCTGCTTTAACGAGTTGTTTTTTTGCATCTTCTAAACTTAATAACTTTCCACCTTGGGCAATCGTTAGCTCGCCAATGGCCAGCATTTTATCGTCGCTAATTGTTACATTTAAAGTGGCATTGTGTTTTGTTGCTACAACGAGAGTTTGTTGTGTGTTTTCGTTTTTAAAAAAATCATTAATAGCGTCATGATCTATTTTACAGTCGCAAAAAGCTGACTTTTCGAGAGCCTCTAAAATAAATGCAGCGCTGGGAGGAATATGTTCTTTTACATCAAGTAAAACATTTCCATTGTTGGCAAGCTTAAACACGAGTTAATCCTTTTTTACTACTTAAGTTAAGTTTGTTTTTTAAAACACAACTACAGATTGCTAGAAATTTACATTTGAGTCAAGAAGTCAGATAAAACGAAGTGCGGAGCGAAAAATAAAGGCTATAGAGAAGCTCTATAGCCTGTAATACTTAATTGGTAGAAGGTAATTCCATTATTCCGTCTATTTCAACTTGTGCACCTTTTGGTAGTGCACGAACACCTAATGCAGCTCTCGCTGGGTAAGGTTGTTTAAAGTATTGGCTCATCACTTCATTTACAGTGGCGAAGTTAGATAGATCAGTTAGGTAAATATTGATTTTAACTAAATCGTGAATTTTTCCGCCTGCTTCTTCACATACCGCAGCAATATTTTTAAATACTTGATGCGTTTGCTCGCTAAAATCTTCTGAAATCATTTCCATCGTTTCTGGAACTAATGGAATTTGACCAGATAAATAAACAGCGGTACCTACTTTAACTGCTTGGCTGTAAGTGCCAATAGCTGCAGGTGCTTTGTCGGTAGAGATAAATGCTTTATTCATGTGTTTCCTATTTTATTTTTTACGATAGACTTTTTGTACATCAGGCATAACGCGAATGCGGCGCATAATGTTAGCAACGTGGATACGGTTTTTAACGGTAACCCCTAAATCTATCACGTATAAATTACTTTCTTTTTCATCGGTGGCAATTTCGACAATATTGGCTTGGGTTGTAGCGACAACATTGGTTAGCTTAGCTAACGCGCCTTGATGGTTAATAATTTCAACTCTCAGAGCTGCAATATATTCTTTTTCTGGGTTATCGTCCCATTTTACAACTAAGTATTTAGAGCGCTCATTTTCCCAACCACGAATATTTTTACATTCTTGGCGGTGAACGGTCAGGCCCTTACCTTGGCTTATATGAGCCGTAATGGCATCGCCTGGTACAGGTCGGCAACACTTAGAGTAATTCACTAACATGCCTTCAGTACCAATAATGGTCGCTTTAGCTTGGCTTGTTATATCAGTTAAATCGTCATTGTCATTTTGCAATAAGCGCTTGGCAATTAACATACTCATTAAGTTACCAGAGCCAATTTCTACAAGTAATTCAAGAAGCGTAGTTAGTTCGTGCTCTTCAAGTACTCTCGCTATATTTTCATCAGCAATGCTATCTAGTTTGTTTTCGCCTAATGCCGAATCAAGTAAACGACGCCCTAAAAGCATAGCCTCTTCATGATGCTGGCTTCTAAGGTAATTACGAACACCTAAGCGTGCTTTACCAGTAACAATAAAGTTTAGCCATGTTGCATTAGGGTGGGCACCTGAGCTTGTTATTATCTCTATGGTTTGCCCTGTATCTAACGGCCTACTTAAAGGATGTGGCTTGCGATTAACGCGAGCGCCTACACAAGTGTTGCCTACATCAGTATGAACCGCATACGCAAAATCGACTGCGGTAGCGCCCATTGGTAGCTCAACAATACGACCATCAGGTGTAAATACGTAAATTTCTTCTGGGAATAGCTCAGTTTTTACATTTTCAATAAATTCAAACGATGAACCCGCACTTTGCTGAAGTTCTAATAAGCTTTGCATCCATTGGCGAGCACGTTGCTGCGAAGTATTACCTGCACCATCACCTGATTTTTTATACATCCAGTGCGCCGCTACACCTTTGTCGGCCATCTGATCCATATCGTGAGTACGAATCTGAATCTCAACAGGTATTCCGTGTGGGCCAACTAATGAAGTATGAAGCGATTGGTAACCATTAGTTTTTGGTACGGCAATATAATCTTTAAAGCGTGTTTCTATAGGCTTATAAAGACTATGAGCCACACCTAATACGCGATAACACGTATCCATAGAATCAACTGCAATTCTAAACGCGTAAATATCCATAACTTCGTTAAATAGCAGTTCTTTATTAAGCATTTTTTTATAAATACTATATAAATGTTTCTCACGGCCTGACACAGTCGCTTTAATGCCTGACTCTTCAAGACGTGCTTCTATTTCATGTTGGATATTAGTGATAACTTCTTTGCGATTACCACGTGCTTTAGCTACTTCAGATTTAAGTGCGCGATGACGCATAGGATATAAAGCTTGAAAACCTAAGTCTTCAAGCTCATTTTTAATATCGTGAATACCTAAGCGGTTTGCTATTGGCGCGTAAATCTCAAGCGTTTCACGTGCTATTCTGCGGCGCTTATCTGGGCGCAGTGCCCCTAAAGTACGCATATTGTGCGTTCTATCAGCAAGCTTGATTAAAATAACTCGAATATCCTGAGTCATTGCCATAATCATTTTGCGGTAGTTTTCAGCTTGGAATTCTTTTTTATCTTTAAAGCTGAGCTTATCGAGCTTACTTACACCTTCAACGAGTTCTGCCACAGTTTCGCCAAAAATTTCGGCTAAATCTTGTTGGCTAAAATCAGTATCTTCAATTACATCATGCATTAGCGCGGCCATGAGCGTTTCATGATCAAGATGCATGCCTGCAAGAATTTGGGTTACTTCTACTGGATGAGTTATGTAAGGTTCGCCACTTGAGCGAGTTTGTCCTTCATGGGCCTCTCGGGCTACCACGTAAGATTTTTGAACCAGCTCTACATCAGCAGCGGGCAAGTATTCTGAAATTTTCTTTTTAAGACCTTCAAAAAGATACATTCACACTCCAATGTTCTAGGGCCTGTTGACCTTTCAGGATTAAAATTTGTTCAATCTAGGGGCGATTTAATCGCGGCGCGAGGTTTTTAGCCTAGCGGGCTAAGTAAAAATCGAGCAACAAAGAGTAAATTGCCCCTAGGCAGAACCCTTTGGGCAGCGCATGTTTGGCATTTATGCTGCGTTATCGCCTATTTATGGGAAATAACCACACTACATAGGCTCTGCCTTGCCTAAATACCAAGCATACTGCTGCAAATTTAACCTCGAAAGATAAACAGGCCCTAGTGAAGCAAATTAGGTAAGCTACGAATATACGATGAAATGAAAGGATTGCCAACGGCTATAGTAGAAATACTGCGCCGTTGGCTAAATCAGACCGGGAGGTCGATTATTGGTTGCCACCAACAATGGCAGCAACAGCAGCTAATTCTGCTGCTTCTTGGTGTTGTTGTTCTTCACGGTCAATTAAGTCCATTGAAGCGCTATCAACTAAACCTAATTCAATTTCACGTAAAGCAACTACCGTTGGCTTATCGTTTTCAGGGTCTACTAGTGGAGTTTTACCACCAACAGCAATTTGGCGGGCACGACGAGCCGCAACTAAAATTAAGTCAAAACGATTACCAACTGCATCTACTGCATCTTCAACTGTTACGCGGGCCATCACAGCACTCCAAAAATAATTTAAAAGCAAAGACGTAGTTTACTCCAAGGAGCCACTTTCGCCAATAGCCAGTGTTCAATTTTTATCAGTTTTACTTGCCTAAGCCTAATTTAAGTAAGCTTAAATTATTTAAGCAGACTATTTAGTAAAACTTGGTGACGATCTTCTTGCGCTTTTAGTGTTAAGCGCTGAGCCATTACAATCATTTCTATGTCGGCAAGTGCGCTCTCAAAGTCATCATTAACAATTACAAAGTCGTATTCGTTATAATGTGATGTTTCAGATTGTGCTTTTGCCATACGAGAGGCAATAACCTCAGCCGAATCTTGGCCACGGTTATTTAGGCGTTGTTCTAACTCTTCTTTTGAAGGCGGTAGAATAAAAATAGTTTGTACGCTTGGCATAATTTTGCGCACTTGCTGAGCGCCTTGCCAATCAATATCTAAAAACACATCAATACCCGCATCAAGTTGCGACTCAATAGCCTGCTTTGATGTGCCGTAGTAATTATCGAATACTTGAGCCCATTCAAAAAAGTCATCTTTGGCAATAAGCGCTTTAAATTCGTCTGTAGATACAAAGTGATAATGCACGCCATTTTCTTCACCTGGGCGAGGGGCGCGAGTTGTATGTGATACAGATACTTTCATGTCAGCGTGTTTTTTTAATAACGCATTGATTAAGCTTGATTTACCAGCACCAGAAGGGGCTGACAAAATAAATAAGTTACCGCGAGTTTGTGCCATGTTTTTCTCTACCTAAAAATAAACAGGCTTGGGTTACAAGTAAGCCAAGCCTTTAATTAACTGCATTGTACTTTAATTAGCTCACCTTGCTCAAGTTAGTCGTGCTCATGTTGGTCATGCCCAAATTGGCTCGGGAGTGTTTTGCTAAGTTAGGCTTTAAATAAAATTGAGGTTTAAAACTAGCCGCTAGATATAAGTATTTGATAAGGTGAAGTATCACCTAGTAAAGGAGCCTTTATGCTTAATAAAACCTTATTTACCGCACTACAAGTAAGAGACAATGAAGCTTTAGCGGCTAAAAACAGTCATTGTGATTTATTTACACTAATGCAGCGTGCAGGCGAAGCTGTATATAAGCAATGGCAGTTATTTGATGCACCGCATACATTAGTCATTGTTGGCCATGGTAACAACGCTGGAGACGGTTATATTGTTGCAAGGCTTATAAAGCAATTGGGTAAAAAGGTAACAGTATGCGCAGCTGAGCCTAATAAAGTATTAACAGGTGATGCAGCAAAAGCGCAGCAGTTATGGATTGAAGCGGGCGGGGAAGTTTCTCATTTTACAAAAGATGCCCTTAATGAGTGCGATATAGTTATTGATGCGCTCCTTGGTACTGGGCTTAAAAGCGCAGTGCGTTATAACTTTGCGAATATAATTAACGCTGTAAATAACAGTGGTAAGCCAGTAATAAGCATTGATATTCCATCAGGTATTGAGGCGAATACAGGACAGCCTTTAGGGTGCGCAGTACAAGCAACTTCAACCGTTACTTTTGTGGGTATTAAGCAAGGGCTCACAACGACAGCAGGTAAACAATATAGCGGTAAGTTGGTATTTGATGATTTAGCAATTGGCGATGCGTTTACTTGTATTGCTCAATCTTCAGGAACCCTTGTTAATATCAATAGCTTTAAAGGAATAGCCACGCGGGCAATCAATAGTCACAAAGGCAGCCATGGCAAGCTTTTATGTGTTGGTGGCAATCAAGGTACTGCAGGAGCAATTAGGTTAAGTAGTGAAGCAGCTCTTAGAACGGGTGCTGGCATGGTAAGAGTGTATACACACGAAAGCTCAATAACGCCTATTAGCATTGGCAGACCAGAACTTATGGTAAGCAGTAATAACTTACATCAAGCGCTAGAGTGGGCAAGCTGCGTTGTTATTGGCCCAGGACTTGGGCAAGACGAGTGGGCACAACAAACATTCGATGAAGTAATGCAATATTGCCAAAACAATAAAATGCCATTGGTTATAGATGCAGATGCCCTTAATTTACTGGCTAAGCAAGCTTCATCATACATGTTAGAGCAATGCGTACTTACTCCACATCCCGGCGAAGCCTCTCGACTGTTGAGTGTTAGCACAAGCGAAATCGAATCTGATCGTTTTAATTATGCTCGCCTTTGCGCCAAACGCTACACAGCAACTTGTGTATTAAAAGGCGCTGGAACATTAATAGATAACGCCCAGCAAACGTGGGTATGTGAAGATGGCAACCCGGCACTGGCCGTTGGCGGCAGTGGCGATGTACTCACTGGTATTATTGGAGCATTACTTGCTCAAGGTTTAAATATTGATGAAGCAGCACGTTATGGTGTAACACTGCATGCTAAAGCTGGTGATATCGCAAGTGAGCGAGACGGGCAAAGGGGAATGCTACCCAGTGATTTATTTCCAATTGTAAGAGAGTTAGTTAATAAAGTGACGTGAGTTTAAGCGTCACTTTATCTCACTGATTATTAAGCTGCAGTAAATCCCATTTTGTCCCATATAAGTCTTCAAAAACCACGACGGTACCATAGGGTTCTACTCGAGGTTCTTCGTTAAATGTAACGCCTTTAGAAAGCATTAAATTATAATCTCGCCAAAAGTCATTGGTATGCAAAAATAAAAACACACGACCACCTGTTTGATTACCAATAGCGCTTATCTGTTCGGGTGTTGTGGCTTTAGCAAGCAGCAGATTAGTCCTGCTCGGATTAGTCCCGTTTGAATTAATCTCATTTGAACTAGCCCCGTTTGAATTTGGAGGTGAAATTAACACCCAGCGTTTACCCTCTCCTAAATCAGTATCCTCAATTAACTCAAAATTTAGCTTTTGAGTATAAAACTCAATGGCCTCGTCGTAGTTCTTAACAACTAATGCAATGCTGCCAATATGCTGTTGAACGTTAGTCATGTTTAGCTCACTCCGTACTATTAAATAAATGTGTTTTATATCATTTACGCTGCTCTTGTTTAGCTTTTTGAACATTTCCGTAAGTAGGAGGCAGTATAGGTATCAGAGAAATAAGCGGAAAAAACGCTAAAAAAAATAAGCCCCCCTTAGACAGACTTTTACCCCACGTTACCATTTTCAGCATAGCCCAAACTACGAACGAAAATAACCCAGTCACAAGGGCGACAGAAATAAAGAAGGTGAATATTGCGTTATTATTTAATAAATCCATCTAATATAAATATTAGTTAAATGGTAAACATATAAATTACAAGTATTAGCTTCATGAATGAGTAAAATATAACTAAGGTGTTGTGTATTCGAATATTCATATATACAATAATTCATATTCATTATTATTGTTGATTTCTTATGAAAAATATAAGTAAACAAAAAGTCCTTTTTCTATGTACTGGAAACTCGGCTCGCTCTCAAATGGCAGAAGCCTTACTAAGACATAAAGCAGGTGATAAGTATGATGTTTATAGTGCAGGTACTCAGCCTGATACAGTTGATCCTCGTGCTATTAATGCGTTAGGGAAGTTTGGTTTAGATATTAATAATTTAGTGTCTAAAAATATGAATGTCTTTGAAGGTCAAGTTTTTGATTATGTTATTACTTTATGTAACAAAGCCAATAATGAATGTCGCAGCTACCCCAATGCCGTTATGCAATTAGCGTGGGATTTTCCTGATCCAAAAGAACGTTCTGGCAATAACCCTTTTTCTACTACATTAAATGAGCTTAATAACCGCTTATCAATGTTTCTTTTGGTTGAAGAAAAAAATATCAGCCGTGGTGCTACACAAACAGTAGTTAACACACAAAATGATCAACTTAATGGCTTTAACCCCCTCTCTTTTTATAAAAGCCTAACCGATGATATTAGACTAAAAACGCTAATGTTGACTCATTACCACGGTGAACTTTGTGTTTGCGAACTAATGGAAGCTATGGATGAAGGTAGCCAACCTAAAATGTCACGTAACCTTGCTGTTCTAAAGAAAGCGAAGGTGATAACCGATAGAAAACATGGTCAATGGGTGTTTTATCGTATTAACCCTGAGCTGCCACTATGGGCTAAGTCAGTTATTGCACAAACAACAGAAAATAATATTCCTATGATCAGTAACGAACTTCAGCGTTTAGCTAACATGCAAAATAGGCCTGATCGAGCAAGTTTCTGTAAATAAATTTTCTATAAAGAATGAGTAAAGGATTTAATAATGGGTATTTTTGAACGTTATTTATCAGTATGGGTTGGCTTAAGCATTGCGCTTGGGGTGGCTCTAGGTTTATGGCAACCTGATGCATTTCAAACAATTGCTGAACTTGAAATTGCACACGTAAATATTGTGGTCGCTGTTTTTATTTGGGTGATGATTTATCCCATGATGGTTCAAATTGACTTTTCAGCGATCAAAGATGTCGGAAAAAACCCTAAAGGCTTGGTTTTAACCATCGTTATCAATTGGTTTATTAAACCATTTACCATGGCAGGTTTAGGTTGGTTGTTCTTTAATTTCCTCTTTGTTGATTTAGTTGATCCTGCTTCAGCTCAAGAATATATAGCTGGGATGATTTTATTAGGCGTAGCTCCATGTACAGCAATGGTATTTGTATGGTCGCAGTTAACTAAAGGTGATCCAAACTATACCTTAGTTCAAGTATCAGTGAATGATGTGATAATGATATTTGCTTTTGCGCCCATTACTGCATTTTTGCTGGGCGTGAGTGATATTCAAGTGCCTTGGGAGACTTTGGTAATTTCTGTTGTACTTTATGTTCTCCTGCCATTAATTGCTGGTGTCGTAACACGTAAAATATTGAATAAAGGGCATGGTGAAGTAGAGCTAAATACCTTTTTATCTACGTTAAAGCCTTGGTCAGTTATCGGTTTGTTAGGCACTGTAGTTTTATTATTTGGCTTTCAAGCACATACTATTTTGTCTGAGCCTGAAACCATCGGTCTAATCGCTATTCCCTTAATTATTCAAACATACGGTATTTTTGTTATTGCGTATTTAGCTGCAAAATGGATGAAATTACCTCATAACATTGCAGCCCCTGCTTCGTTAATCGGAACATCTAACTTTTTTGAAATGGCTGTAGCTGTAGCTATATCTCTTTTCGGTCTTCACTCTGGAGCAGCACTGGCAACCGTTGTTGGAGTGCTCGTTGAAGTGCCCGTTATGCTGTCTTTAGTTTATTTTGTTAATAAAACACAACATTGGTTTAGATAAGAAATATAACGCTTTAAATTCATCTTTTAGGAAACAAAATGCAAACACATCCATTTGATATTTTAGCACTTGAAAATGGTGCTCAACTTATATTTACCCCGTGCCCTGGCACGAAGGAAGCTTCTTTATCTGATTCTATTTCAACACTTAAAGGTGTAGGTACAAACATGCTTATTACCTTGATGTTTGATGACGAAATGGAAAAAAATAATGCACTTTCTTTACCAACTGAATGTGAAAGGCAAGGCATTGAGTGGGTTCAACTACCTATTTTAGATGATGCCGCTCCAAGCCAAGCCTTTGAATCACTGTGGGGTGTTCAAAAGGCTAACATCTTAGACGTGATAAATAACCAAGGCACCATTGCTGTGCACTGTAAAGGTGGCTCTGGTAGAACAGGCTTAGTGATTGGACTTATTTTATTAGCGTTTGGTTACTCTGGTGAAAAGGTGATTGAAGAAGTTCAAAAAATACGACCGAAAGCGCTTAAAAATCCCGTTCAGCTCGATTACTTTAATTCATATTTATAAACATTTAGGACACATTTATGACAATTAAAATAGGCATTAACGGCTTTGGTCGTATGGGGCGTTTATCAATGCGAGCGGCATTTGATTGGGATGATATAGAAATTATTCAAATTAATGATCCTGCAGGAAATGCTGAAACACTTGCACACTTAATGATGTTTGATTCAGTACATGGTCGTTGGCATCATGAAGTAACACATCAAAATGATTCAATCGTTATTAATGATAAAGCAATACCGTGTACACAAAACAAGGCAACTCAAGACACTGATTGGTCTGGTTGCGACGTAGTTATTGAAGCATCAGGGAAAATCAAAACTAAAGCGTTGTTACAAGCCTACTTAGATCAAGGCGTAAAACGTGTAGTTGTTACTGCTCCTGTAAAAGAGGATGGTGTATTGAATATCGTTATGGGGGTCAATGATGAACTATACGATAAAGCTATTCATCCTATCGTTACCGCAGCGTCATGTACCACTAATTGTTTAGCACCAGTCGTTAAAGTTATGCATGAAAAAATAGGTATTAAACATGGCTCAATGACGACCATTCATAACATCACCAATACCCAAACAATAATAGATGCTCCGCATAAAGATTTACGTAGAGCACGTTCTTGTGGCACAAGTTTAATACCTACAACAACTGGCTCAGCTACTGCAATTACGCATATTTTCCCTGAACTAAAAGGAAAACTAAATGGTCATGCAATACGAGTTCCTTTAACGAATGCATCCATTACAGATTGTGTTTTTGAAGTTGAACGAGCTACAACTGCTGAAGAAGTAAATACATTACTTAAACAAGCAGCACAAGATGAATTGAAAAACATCATGGGATATGAAGAACGACCATTAGTGTCTATTGATTATAAAACTGATCCACGTTCTAGCATCATTGATGCACTATCAACGATGGTGGTAAATGGTACACAAGTAAAACTTTATGTTTGGTATGACAATGAATGGGGCTATGCTAATAGAACCGCAGAATTAGCACGTATGGTTGGCTTGGCAGATAAAGGTTAATTTTTATGGGACTTTTATCACTCAAAACGTTATCTCCAGCTATTAAGCAATACTTGGTGATAACAGGTAATTATTGGGCGTTTACCTTAACCGATGGTGCACTACGTATGCTCGTAGTGCTGTATTTTCATCAGCTAGGATATAGCCCTTTAAATATTGCCATGCTGTTTTTATTTTATGAAATTTTTGGTGTTATTACGAACCTTGTTGGTGGTTGGTTAGGTGCAAAACTTGGCTTAAATAAAACCATGAATATTGGTTTAGCAATGCAAATAATCGCCCTTGGTATGTTAGCTGTTCCTGCTGAAATGCTAACGGTGATTTATGTGATGGTCGCACAGGCATTATCAGGTATTGCCAAAGATTTAAATAAAATGAGTGCGAAAAGCTCTATTAAGTTACTAGTGCCAGAAGGAGCTGAAGGTACGCTATACCAGTGGGTTGCTATACTTACTGGGTCTAAAAATGCACTAAAAGGAGTTGGATTCTTTTTGGGAGGATTGCTATTAACATTACTAGAATTTAAAGGTGCAATCATCTTAATGGCTTCTCTTTTAGCCATCGTATGGGTATTTAGTTTAATCACTTTAAAAGAAGATTTAGGTAAGGCGAAAAATAAACCTAAATTTAAAGAGATTTTCTCGAAAAGTTCATCAATCAACATACTTTCTGCGGCACGAATGTTTTTATTTGGCGCAAGAGATGTTTGGTTTGTGGTGGCATTACCTGTGTTTCTAGCTGTAACCTTTAATTGGGATCATTGGTGGGTTGGTGGTTTTATGGCGAGCTGGGTCATCGGCTATGGCATAGTACAATCCTTTGCGCCTCTTATTACAGGAAATAGTAGAGGTAAAAATCAGGGCAAAGTACCAACAGGTAGAACGGCATTTTTGTGGGCAAGTAGCCTAACCGTGATACCTGCTGCTATAGCTTTAGCGTTGCACTTTAATTTTCACATTCAAGCTTCAATCATTATAGGATTATTAATATTTGGTGCTGTTTTTGCTGTTAACTCTTCTTTGCATAGTTATTTAATTGTCAGTTATGCAGGTAATGATGGTGTATCGCTTGACGTCGGTTTCTACTATATGGCAAATGCCATGGGGAGATTGATTGGAACCGTGCTTTCAGGTTGGGTATACCAAAATTATGGACTAGAAGCCTGTTTATGGATATCAAGTCTATTTGTGGCTATAGCCTCTTTGTTATCATTAAAATTAAAGCCGTGAGAACCCCTATATAAAAGGTTTTTTAAAGCTCGTAGCCGGCACTAAAATTGAACATGAATATCGGCAATGAGCTTGAAGCGGCCATTTAAATAATCAATTAATCAACTTCAGAAATACGCTTAATTTACATAGAAATGTGTTGTCAGAATATTTAGAAACCAACAAAAAAGCCTGAATATTACTATTCAGGCTCTCGTTTAAATGGTTAGAGCTACAGTTATAGATTTAAAAATCTATTTACATCATGCCGCCCATACCACCCATTCCGCCCATGCCACTCATATCAGCGCCGCCAGCTTCATCTTTTGGGATTTCTGCTACCATTGCTTCAGTAGTGATCATTAGACCCGCAATAGACCCTGCAAATTGTAATGCAGAGCGTGTTACTTTAGTTGGATCTAGGATACCCATTTCAATCATGTCGTTGTATTCGCCAGTTGCTGCGTTGTAACCAAAGTTACCGTCGCCGCCTTTAACTGCGTTAATTACAACTGATGCTTCTTCGCCAGCGTTAGTTACGATTTGACGAAGTGGTGCTTCCATCGCACGAAGTGCAACTTTAATACCGTGGTTTTGATCTTCGTTGTCGCCAACTAAATCAACCAGCTTGCTAGCTGCACGTACAAGTGCAACACCGCCACCAGGTACTACGCCTTCTTCAACCGCTGCACGAGTTGCATTTAATGCATCTTCAACACGGTCTTTTTTCTCTTTCATTTCCATTTCAGTAGCAGCACCTACTTTGATTACTGCAACACCGCCAGCTAGTTTAGCCATGCGCTCTTGTAGTTTCTCTTTATCGTAGTCTGATGTTGCTTCTTCGATTTGTGCTTTAATTTGTGAAACACGACCGCTAATACCCGCTTCTTCACCAGCACCATCAATGATTGTTGTATCATCTTTAGTGATAATTACGCGCTTAGCTGTACCTAGGTCTTCAACTGTTGCTTTTTCAAGCTCTAAGCCGATTTCTTCAGAAATAACAGTACCGCCAGTTAATACAGCGATATCTTGTAGCATTGCTTTACGACGGTCGCCAAAACCAGGTGCTTTAACAGCTGATACTTTAACAATACCGCGCATGTTATTAACGACTAATGTAGCTAGTGCTTCGCCTTCAAGGTCTTCTGCGATGATTAGTAGTGGTTTGCTTGCTTTAGCAACCGCTTCTAATGTTGGTAATAATTCGCGGATGTTAGATATTTTTTTATCTACAAGTAGAATAAATGGGTTATCTAGTTCAACAGTGCCTTTTTCTGGGCTGTTGATAAAGTAAGGAGATAAGTAACCACGGTCAAACTGCATGCCTTCAACAACATCTAGTTCGTTTTCAAGTGATTGACCTTCTTCTACAGTAATAACACCACTGTTACGGCCTACTTTTTCCATTGCTTGTGCAATGATGTCGCCAATCTCTTTATCAGAGTTAGCTGAAATAGTACCTACTTGTGCAATTGCTTTAGTATCAGAACAAGGAACAGATAACGCTTTAAGCTCTGCAACAGCAGCAATAACTGCTTTGTCGATGCCGCGCTTAAGATCCATTGGGTTCATGCCCGCTGCAACCGCTTTAAGGCCTTCATTAACAATAGACTGTGCAAGTACTGTAGCGGTAGTTGTACCATCGCCGGCTGCATCATTTGCTTTAGATGCAACTTCTTTAACCATTTGTGCGCCCATGTTTTCAAACTTGTCTTCAAGTTCGATTTCTTTTGCTACAGATACACCATCTTTAGTGATAACTGGTGAGCCAAATGATTTATCTAGTACAACGTTACGGCCTTTAGGACCTAATGTAACTTTTACTGCGTTTGCCAGGATGTTTACGCCAGTTAGCATTTTAGCGCGTGCGTCACCTGCAAAAAGTACTTCTTTTGCTGCCATGTTTTAAATTCCTCTAAATTCTTAAATGTTTATAAACGAAAAGTAGGTTTAGCCTACAATGCCTAAAATATTATCTTCACGCATGATCAGGTACTCTTGACCTTCGATCTTTTCAACTTTTTCAACATATGAGCCAAATAACACAGTGTCACCGGCTTTAACTTCTAACGCTCTCACGTCACCGTTTTCTAAAACGCGACCGTTACCAACTGCAACAACTTCTCCGCGAGTTGATTTTTCAGCTGCAGAGCCAGTTAATACAATACCGCCAGCAGATTTTGTTTCTTCTTCTAGACGTTTAACGATTACGCGATCTTGTAAAGGACGAATGTTCATGTTTTTTAGTTCTCCTAACAGTTTCTGTACATTACAGAAAAAAGCTTTTCTAATTTGCATTCATTAATGGGGGTAGAGTGAAAAATTCCAAGAGAAAAAACGATAAATTTTTAATCTTTTCGCTCATATTCACCATCAATAGTAGTTGGTCGTTCCATTTGCCCTTGCTCTCGTTCAGCATGTTGCTGCCCAGCAAACGGCGATGGCCCTTGTTGCATGCCTGCGCTCATTCTAACAGTTGCTTGGCTAGCAAGGCCTGCAGCCAATTTGTTACGAATTGCAGGGGTTAATAATAGTAGCCCAAATACGTCGGTCATAATGCCAGGAGTAAGGAGTAATACACCTGCAATTACAACGCATATTCCGGTAAATAATTCTTTGGCTGGCATTTGCCCTTGCGCCATTTGCGCTTGTACGTTTTGCAGCGCCCCCATACCTTGTGTTTTAACCATTTTGGCACCTAAAATCGCAGTAATAACAACAAGTGCAATTGTTGCAAATCCGCCAATCACGTCGCTTACTTGAATCAGCAAAGCGATTTCGATAATAGGGATGATAATAAACAACACAAATAAAAATCTAAACATAGCGCTCTCTAAATAATGACACTCAAAAGAGTTGATGAAATATAAATGAGGGTGACGAGGTCTCTTTTCAAGGTTAGGGCATAGGTATCGTCATTTTACTGATATTTTAGCGTCTACACATTGTATCGGCTATCAGATACTATGATGATAGACACTGTCCAATAAGTATAGGTTCATAATGACTACGCATTTTAAAATGATTTTTACGACCTGCAAAGACGAAGCAGAAGCACGCACACTTGCAAGGGCGTTGGTAGAAAAAAAGCTGGCTGCTTGTGTAAATATTTTACCTAACATGGGCTCTATTTATATGTGGGAAGGCGAAGTAGCAGAAGCAACTGAAGCTAAGCTACTTATAAAAACGAAATCAGATAAAATGAACGATGTGTTTCTAACGATAAAAGAGTTACATAGCTACGAAGTGCCAGAGATTCAGGTTTTAGAAGTTTCTACGGGAAATTTGGCGTATTTTAATTGGATGGACGAGGTACTGAATTAATGCGTTTTTTCTTTTTATTGTTGGTTACATTATTAACCGTACCTGTAAAGGCTGCGACTAATAATGTGCTTGGTGATCTACTTGGGCCTCCTCAACACACTTTTTTACCTGTAGACCAAGCGTTTGTATTTGACTTTGATCAGCAAGGCAGCACCTTGTTTGTAGGTTGGGATATAGCGCCAGACTATTATTTATATAAAAAGAAAATAGAAATCATTGCCAAGGGCGCAAACATTCAAGTGGGTGATTCTGGTAGTGGCGAAATTATTGAAGATGAATTTTTTGGTGAAACAGAAGTCTTTTTTAATACCGCGAGCGTTGTTAGTAAGTTAAGTAATATCACTGAGGGAGCGGTTGTTAAAGTTCGCTATCAGGGCTGTGCAAAAGCAGGGCTTTGTTATCCACCAGAAGTGATTAGCATTCCACTTAGTGTAATTAGTGGCGCACAGATTAAAAATGTAGATCAAAATAGCGCTACCGATGAAGCGGCAACAGCGCAAAGTACATTTGCAGCACTTAACGATCCAGCAGCTGAACCTACAACAAATTCGGATGACACCGAAAAAGAACTGACTTTTACTGAGCAATTAGCCAGTCAGAGCTTAATAACTAATTTACTCATATTTTTTGCTGTTGGTGTAGGCCTTGCTTTTACGCCGTGTGTATTTCCTATGTTTCCTATTTTGTCGAGCTTAATTGCGGGTCAGCAAAACCTTTCAACTAAAAAAGCGTTTGCGTTGTCGTTTGTATATATACAAGGTATGGCAGTTACCTATGCAGCGCTTGGCTTAGTTGTTGCTGCGCTTGGTGGGCAAGTGCAGGGGTATTTACAGCATCCATTTGTGTTAATCAGCTTTAGTTTATTATTTGTATTATTGGCTATGTCGATGTTTGGTTGGTACGAAATTAAACTGCCAAGCAGTATGATGAGCAAGCTAACCCAAGTAAGTAACAACCAAAAAGGCGGCAACTACGTTGGCGTATTTTTAATGGGTGTACTTTCGGGCTTAATAGCATCACCTTGTACTACTGCGCCACTGTCGGCGGCACTGTTATTTGTAGCGCAAAGTGGTGATTACTTAGTAGGTGGTTTAACACTGTACGTGCTCAGTTTAGGTATGGGGTTACCACTTTTATTACTTGGTACATCTGGCGGTAAATTGCTTCCTAAAGCCGGTGGTTGGATGGAGCAAGTTAAAACCTTGTTTGGTTTTGTGATGCTCGTTGTGCCGCTTATATTACTTGAGCGACTAATCAGCGCCGACATTATATTATTAATGGCAGGTGTGCTTGCATTAGCAACAGCACTGTACTTACATCATTGGCAAAGTAGCCAAACACAAAGCAAGTTAAAAACTGCATTATGGTTTGCTGCAACTCTATTAGTTATTACTGGCTTTACGTTGACTAAAAACTACTTTTGGCCAGTACAAGTACAAACAGTACAGGTAAGCTCACAAAATAATGAGTTTAAACAGGTTGCTGATTTAGCAGAATTAAAAGAAGCAGTTGCACAAGCAAACGACGAAGGTCGAATGGTTATGGTCGATTTATATGCCGACTGGTGTGTGGCGTGTAAAGAGTTTGAACATTACACCTTTCCTGATGCCAAAGTGCAAAGTGAGTTTAGCCATTATCAGCTTATTCAAATTGATTTAACTGAAAGTGATAATAAAACAATTGAGCTAATGGAAGAGTACACTGTGTTTGGTTTACCTAGTATTTTGTTTTTTAATACTCAAGGACAAGAGCTTAGTACGCAGCGCGTAACGGGCTTTTTAAATGCTGAGGACTTTGCTAAACACCTAGCAGTTGTGCGCGCCAGCGCACAATAATAGTGCAATAGTGCCACTTGAATTGACTAAGTGGCACCTTCTTAATTCTTCTTATATTTGTACCCACGACACTGATAAGACCAGTATTTTGCTGCTATTTACGTCGAAATCACTATAATAGTTGGTTAACGTGAGAAATTGTTGCTACATTGCTTTTTCTGCTTACTTAAAAGTGAAAAACTAGTTAGTAACCGCTTAACTCATTACTTATAGGATATATCGCGTATTATGGCTGCAAAATTTAACCTTTTAGTTATAAATGGTCCAAATTTAAACATGCTTGGTAAACGTGAACCGGATAAATACGGTTTTCAGACGCTGAGTGAGATTATGGAGGAGCTAACCAGTGCTGCTAATAGTCTAGATGTTGAGTTAACGCATTTTCAAAGTAATAGTGAGCAAGCACTCATCGAACGAATTCACGATGCTTGGCAAGCGGTTGATTACATAATTATCAACCCAGCTGCATTTACGCATACTAGCGTCGCATTACGTGATGCACTGTTGAGTGTTGATATTCCGTTTTTTGAGGTGCACTTAAGTAATGTGCACGCACGTGAAGCCTTTCGTCATAATTCGTATTTTTCTGATGTGGCACAAGGCGTGATATGTGGATTAGGCGCAATGGGTTATCACGCAGCATTAAATGCCGCTGTGAGCCGGTTGCAAAGCGCAATTTAATTTTAAATTAACACACAAACAAATAGGCGGGTCGTGTAATGGATATTCGCAAGATAAAGAAGCTTATCGAATTAGTAGAAGAATCAGGTATTGCTGAGCTAGAAATCACTGAAGGTGAAGAATCAGTACGTATTAACCGTAACAACATGAGCGCTGGCCCAGGTTACCCGCAATTTGCTCCACAGCAATATGCACCAGCGCCAGCAGCACCAGTTGCAGCGGCTCCTGTAGCTGTTGAAGCAGCAGCACCAGCTGAGCCTACGGGTCATCAAGTTAAATCACCAATGGTTGGTTCTTTTTACTCAGCTGCGTCTCCTGAAGCTCCAGCATATGTAGAAGTTGGTCAGCAAGTTAAAGTTGGCGATACACTTTGTATTATCGAAGCTATGAAAATGATGAACCAAATTGAATCAGACAAAGCCGGTACAGTAAGAGCTATCTTAGCTGAAAATGGCGAGCCAATAGAATTTGATCAACCTCTATTCATCATTGAATAATAGCGTAACCTAAAAGGCCAACTCTAATGTTAGATAAAGTAGTCATTGCAAACCGAGGTGAAATTGCACTTCGTATATTGCGCGCCTGCAAAGAGCTTGGGATCAAAACGGTTGCTGTGCATTCAACGGCAGATCGCGATCTTAAGCATGTATTGCTTGCAGATGAAACCATCTGTATTGGTAGACCATCAGCAACTGAAAGTTATTTAGATATTCCGCGCATTATTGCTGCGGCTGAAATAACTGACGCTGTAGCGATTCATCCTGGTTACGGTTTCCTTGCAGAAAATGCTGATTTTGCCGACCAAGTTGAGCAAAGTGGTTTTGTATTTATCGGTCCTCGTGGCGACACTATTCGCCTTATGGGTGATAAAGTGTCTGCTATCGCAGCAATGCGTAAAGCCGGCGTTCCATGTGTTCCAGGCTCTGACGGTCCGGTATCAGATGATAAAGAACGCAACATGCAAATCGCTAAGCGTATCGGTTACCCGGTAATCATCAAAGCCGCTGGTGGCGGTGGTGGTCGTGGTATGCGTGTTGTTCGCAGCGAATCTGAACTTATTGATTCAATTGCATTAACACAGCAAGAAGCTAAGCAATTCTTTGGTAATAGCATGGTTTACATGGAAAAATTCCTTGAAAACCCACGCCATATCGAAGTTCAAGTATTAGCAGACGGCCAAGGTAATGCAGTACATTTAGGTGAACGTGATTGTTCTATGCAACGTCGTCACCAAAAAGTAGTTGAAGAAGCTCCAGCACCAGGAATTACTGCTGAAACGCGTAAATTCATTGGCGAGCGCTGTACACGTGCATGTATCGAAATTGGATACCGCGGTGCAGGTACGTTTGAGTTTTTATACGAAAACGGCGAGTTTTACTTCATCGAAATGAATACACGTATTCAGGTTGAACACCCTGTAACTGAAATGGTTACTGGTATCGATTTAGTGAAAGAGCAGTTAAAAATTGCAGCGGGTCAACCGTTATCATTCACTCAAGACGACGTTGTTATTCGTGGTCATGCTATTGAGTGTCGTATTAATGCTGAAGATCCTGAAACGTTTATCCCGTCACCGGGTAAAATTACACGTTTCCATCCAGCAGGTGGTTTAGGTATTCGTTGGGACAGCCATATTTACGCTGACTACACGGTTCCACCACATTATGATTCAATGATTGGTAAGTTAATTACTTACGGTGAAAACCGTGACGTAGCTATTGCCCGCGCGCGCAATGCACTTAACGAGCTAGTAATTGACGGAATTAAAACTAATACTCCTTTGCATAAGAGAATTCTTGCAGATGAAAACTTCCAAAATGGTGGTACTAACATCCACTATCTTGAGAAGAAATTAGGATTGTAATTCTAGCCTGCAAAAGGCGTTTTATCTCAGTTAATAACCAGAGTTATTAATCTGATTTAAATAATTAAAAATCCGATATCAGGAGACTGATATCGGATTTTTTAATGCCTGTAATTTATACCAATTCGCTTAATTAAATGATCTATTTTGAGGGCGGAAAAACGTGTTGGTAGCTAGGCAAAAAATTCGCTATTTAGTTGTTCTCGGCAATTGCTCCTGCATTGCTCTACCTTCTGCATCCATGCAGTCGTAAATGAGAATTTTTTAACGCAGGTAGCGACGCGTTTAGCCCTGCAAAATGATTAAGTATTATTGCGGATTGGTATTAAGCCTTATAGGCAATAAAAAAGTCCATAAAATATACTGCAAAGAGTAAATTTGATGGACTCAATATTTATACAATATGTTGAACCAACATTAAACTAATTTAGATTCAATTAACTGCAGTGCTTCTTCTAAAATTGTTTCTACTGCTTTTTTAGCGCGTTCAGGGTCGCGTGACTTTATGGTCTCTAAAATATCAGCGTGCTTAGCAACGTCTGCGCCCGGTACACCTTTAATGTGGTTTGTATAACGAATACTTACTCTAAGGGCTGTACTAATAAACTCAGTTAACTGCACAAAAAAGCGATTGTTACTGGCAACTAATATGCTGGTATGAAAAGCAATGTCAGCTTCGAGTGGATCGTCTAAGCCTTCGTCTGCTTCAGCCATACGGGCTAAGGCGTTATCAATTTCAGCGAGTTGTTCAGCAGTTGCATTTAGTGCAGCAAGCGCGGCTGCTTGTGGCTCAAGGGCAACGCGTACTTGAGTAAACTCTTTTAATAATGACAGTGATGGCTTACTACTTAAAATCCAACGTAGTACGTCGGTATCAAACATGTTCCAGCTGCTTTCAGGTAATACACGAATACCTTGCTTAGGACGAGAAGAAATTAATCCTTTAGCAGAGAGCATTTTTACCGCTTCGCGGGTGGCGCTGCGACTTACATCATATTTTATACATAAATCGGCTTCAGAAGGCAGGCCTTCGCTTACAGGGTAAACACCACGCACAATAGCAAAACCCAAATCATGGGTTAATTGTTGTGTTAAATTTTGACGGGGTTGGCTTTTCATTGCGCAGGATTCCGAGTTGATATATTGCTTTATTATATATCATATATCATATTAATGTACTCAAGGATATGATATAAACTTTTAATTAGCTAAATATTTTAACACAGCAATAACAACTTAGTTTGGCTCTTTATACTGTAAATGTAAGTTTATAAAGAGTTTAAATGAAATTGAAAATGCGCTGTATGGAGAGTTGAATTTGAACACCCTAGCTCAATATCATAGTCTTTCTGGTAAAGTTATTTTTATTACAGGCGGTGCATCAGGCATTGGCAGAGCAATGGTTAAGTCCTTTGTAAACCAAAATGCAAAAGTAGCATTTATAGATATTGATGATAAGGCAGCGCAATCGCTTATTCGTGATTTACCCAATGCAAAACTATGGTATAGGCAAGTTGATGTAACTGACTCTCATGCACTTCAGCAATCACTTGTGGATGCATGCGCCGCTTTTGGTGCCATTAATGTATTAGTTAATAATGTAGCGAACGACCGCCGCCAAGCGAGCGAAGACGTTACAGTGCAAGACTGGGATCAGTGCTTACAAATAAACTTAAACCCTGCATTTTTTGCCTCTCAAGTTGCTATGTCTTTTATGAAAGGCGATGGAGCCGGCAGTATCATTAATTTTAGCTCTATTAACGCGATTATGGGCCAGCCACAAATGGCAGGCTATGTAACCGCAAAAGCAGGGCTAATTGGTATGACTAAGGCATTGGCTCGCGATTACGGCGAGTTTGGTATTCGCGTTAACGCTATTTTGCCAGGGTGGGTGGCTACCGACCGTCAACTAGCAAGCTGGTTTACCGAAGAAGAGCAAGTTAAGTGGATGGAAGCCATGGCGCTTAAAAAATTAGTTACCCCTGAAGATGTTGCTAATTTGGCACTCTTTTTAGCCGCCGATGAAAGCAGTATGATCACTGGGCAGAGTATTAAAATTGACGGTGGGAGGCTTTAAAGCTTGGCTAATTCATCTCTTTTTATTGCTGTTGACTGGGGCACGAGCCATTTACGTGCTTATTTGTGCGAAGTACAAGCGCAATCAACACTTAAATTATTAGCACAACGTGATGGCCCTGGCGTTGTTAAGGCGAATCAAAATTTTGAGCAAACCCTAACCGACACCATTGCAGTGTGGAAGCAAGAATATGGCAGTTTACCTATATATATTGCAGGGCAAATTACCTCAAGCATCGGCTGGCACGAAACGCCATATTTAGAATGCCCAATTAATCCTGAAGGGCTACTTAATGCTGCGGTTAGCTTTGATTGCGATGGACATATTATTAAAGCGTTACCTGGCACAAAGTGTACGCTGCAAAATAGCTTATTTGATGTAATGCGCGGCGAAGAGCTGCAAATTTTAGGGTTTTTAAAGCAAAATCCAGAGTATCAACAAGGTAAAATATTATTATGTTTACCTGGTACACATACTAAATGGGTGCTTATAAACAACGGCGAAATCATTTGCTTTAAAACAGCCATGACCGGCGAGTTATATGATTTGTTATGTCATCAAAGTGTTTTAATTCCTAACGACTGTGCAGAAGGTGAGTTTGACTTTAAAGCATTTGAGCAAGGCTGTGAGCTAACTTTAGGTAGTGATAGCGGTAACTTGGCACATGGTATTTTTAGTGTGCGTACACGCCAGCTTTCAAAGGAGTTAACGCCAGTACAAGCCAAAGCCTATTTGTCGGGTGTATTAATTGGCAGCGATGTACGAGCAGCTCGCCATGCTAGCGAATGGCAATTATTGAGTGATACACAAGTTGTAGTGATTGGCACAAAGCAGCTGAATAAGTGTTTTACTACGGCGCTTAATCAAATAGGTGTGAAGTGTGTTGAGTTTGATATTAAAACAGCGACGCTTAGCGGTTTTAATTATTTATTTAATTTAGAGTCAAAAAAATAAACCCCTCTATAAAAATTAAATTATAAAGGGGTTAACAGGAAGCTATTATAACTTAATAGTTAAGCGCTTTTAGCTGCTTGGTTATGCTCAATGTAATCATTGAGCGCAGCAACTTGTGCCTCATTAAAACGTAGTCCTAATTTGCTGCGGCGCCATAAAATATTGTATGCGTTTTCTGCCCACTCTTCATTTAGCAAGTATTCTACTTCTGCTGCAAATAAACCATGGCCAAAATCTTGGCCTAAATCACTCAACCCAGTTGCACTACCTAATATATGTTTAGCACGAGTACCATAAGTGCGTACAAAGCGTTTAAGTGTTATTTCAGGTAGCCATTCATATTTTGCTTTTAGCTCTGATTTAAGTGCTTCTACAGAGCTAAAATCACCACCAGGGAGCGAGCTATGCTTGGTCCACGCTTTGCTCATTTGTGGGTAAAAGTCTTCAAGCTTATTAACCGCAGCTTCGGCAAGTTTGCGATAAGTTGTAATTTTTCCACCAAACACACTCAATAGAGGTGCTTGCTTAGCATCACTCGAAAGCTCTAATTTATAATCGCGAGTAACGGCTTGTGCATTAACTGATTCGTCATCAAGTAATGGGCGTACGCCTGAAAAGGTATGTACTATGTCTTCGCGTTTAATCGGTTGTTTAAAGTAGGTATTAGTAATATCAATTAAGTAATCAATTTCTTCATCACTAATTTTAACGTCTTGTGCTTCACCTTTGTGTTCTACATCGGTTGTGCCAATAAGTGAGAAGTCATCTTCAAACGGAATAACAAACACAATGCGCTGATCTTTATTTTGTAAAATATAAGCTTGTTTCTCATCGTGAATGCGAGGCACTACAATGTGACTACCTTTTACAAGGCGAATATTTTGTGGTGATTTTTCTGTTAGGGCTTCATCAAATAATTTAGCTACCCAAGGACCCGCAGCATTAACAATGCCTTTGGCAGAAATAGTGTATTTAGCTTTGCTCTTTTGCTGCTCAAGCGTTACCTGCCATTTACCTTGCTCACGTTTAGCATTTACACACTTAGTTTGTGTGGTAATAACGGCGCCTTTTTCCTGCGCTGCAAGGGCGTTTAAAACGACTAAGCGAGAATCGTCAACCCAGCCATCAGAGTATTCAAACCCTTTGGTAATAGAGGGTTCTAAAACGCTATTTTCACCAAATTTAATGCTTCGAGAACCCGCTAGTGTTTCGCGTTTCGCTAGGTTGTCATACATAAACAAGCCAATGCGAATCATCCACGCAGGGCGTAAATGCTTTTGATGCGGCAATCTAAAAGTAAGTGGCCACATAATATGAGGTGCGTTCTTAAGTAGCACTTCTCGCTCTGCTAGGGCTTCTTTTACTAATCTAAATTCGTAATGCTCAAGGTAGCGTAGACCACCGTGGATCAGCTTAGAACTATTTGAAGATGTTGCACAGGCAAGGTCTGATTGTTCGCACAAGAGTACTTTTAATCCTCTGCCTGCTGCATCAGCTGCTATTCCAGTGCCGTTTACACCGCCACCGATGACTAGTAAGTCATATTCGTTATCTGCTAATTCCACCGAGCTAACCTTTTTATTTGTAATATAAATAAGACATAAGCATCATAAAGCTGCTGTTTTCATTTGACAATAGAAAACCCAGTTTTTTATTCGTTAATTTTGACGCCAATCCATTTTCAATTTAAAGCAGTAAAGCGTGCTTTTTAAATCTAGCATTTAGCTAAGTTAAAAAAGCAAAGTGGTTAAAGTATTGGCCTTAACCACTTTGTATTTACTATGGGCAGTTTTTATTCGTTAAGCATACTTGAGCTACGCAGTGCTGCCATTTTGCGTATAGGTCGTTACGCTCGTCGGCACTCATGGTTGGCTCAAAACGACGGTCGCATGTCCACATTTTAGATAACTGCTCAGTCGACTCGTACACACCTGTTTGTAAGCCAGCTAAATATGCTACGCCTAAAGAGGTCGTTTCGGTCACAGTTGGGCGCTCTACTGTTGCACCTAAAATGTTTGATAAGAAGGTCATAACCCAATTATTTTTTACCATACCGCCATCTACACGAAGCACACTTGGGCGAAGACCATCACGCTCCATCGCTTTTTGTAAATCTTTGGTCTGGTAACCAACTGATTGCAGCGCTGCAGCAACTATGGTGCTAATACCCGAATCGCGTGTTAGCCCTAAAATAGCGCCACGTGCATTAGGGTCCCAATAAGGAGCGCCTAACCCCGTAAACGAAGGCACTAAAAATACACCATGATCGAGCGGTACATCTTTAACCATCGACTCACTTTCGCCAGCATGACTAAGTAGCTTTAAGCCTTCAACAATCCACTGCATAGTTGCGCCAGCCATAAATATACTGCCTTCAATGGCGTAAGTTGGCTTGCCGTTTAATCTATAAGCAACAGTGGTCAATAAGCGGTTTTCTGAGGTCAGTGCTTTTTCGCCAGTGTTAAGCATTAAAAAACAGCCAGTACCATATGTACTTTTAGCCATGCCTTGTTCAAAACATGCGTGGCCAACAAGCGCGGCCTGCTGATCGCCTGCAATACCACAAACACGAATTGGCGCGCCAAAAATGTCAGCACTGGTTGAGCCAAACTCGTCAGCTGAATCCATTACTTCTGGCAACATAGATTCTGGGATATCGAATAACTCTAGGAGCTCTTGATCCCACTGCTGGGTATGAATATTAAATAACATGGTGCGCGATGCATTGGTTGCATCGGTGCGGTGCTCTTTGCCGCCTGTTAGCTGCCAAAGTAGGTAAGTGTCAACCGTACCGAAGGCGAGCTCACCTGCAAGGGCTTGTTCGCGTGCGCCTTCAACGTTATCTAAAATCCAACGAATTTTAGTGGCCGAAAAATAAGGGTCGAGTAATAAGCCTGTTTTTTCGCTTATCGTTTGGCAAAGCTCATCAGTTGTTAGGCTTTCGCAATAGTCACTGGTGCGACGGTCTTGCCATACAATAGCGTTATAAATTGTTTTGCCTGTTTTTTTGTTCCACACCAAAGTGGTTTCGCGCTGGTTGGTGATACCAATGGCAATAATTTCTTCAGGCTTTACATCGTTTTTAGTTAACACTTCGCGACTAGTGCTAAGCACTGTTTGCCAAATATCGTTAGGGTCGTGTTCTACCCAACCATTTTGTGGAAAATGCTGCGAAAATTCTTGTTGTGCTGTACCAAAAACGTCTGCATCTTTTGTAAACAAGATGGCCCGAGAGCTTGTGGTTCCTTGATCAATTGAGAGTATGTATTTGGACATGATATTTGTGTTATTTATCTTATCTTATATATGACTAGATTGCCTTTAACCGAAGTTAATGGCAATGGTTTTTTCTTAAAATAGCAGATTAAAAAATAAACACGCTAATATTTTCTGGTAACTCTTTTATATAAAAGGCGTTTTATTTTTGCATTATTTTAAGGGCGTATGCGGCTATTGATTAAAACAGCCGCTTAAAGTTTATTATTACTTGGTGTGAGGTTTAGCTTGTTGCCAATCCATACCGGTAGAAAAGCGATTATCAAACCCGCGCCACTGTGGCAGCGGTTTACCATCAACAACAGCTTGGTCGCCGTTTTGTGGTAAATCTAAGTATTTACACTCGCTGGCTATGCCTTTTACGTGGCAATCCATCATGGCAAGTACAAAGTGTTTGTTGATTTCGTTTAGTGTGCGCATAGACCACGAAGGCTCATAGTAATGGCCTATATCTAGCTCACTGCTGCTTTGTGCAATAGCAGGGGCTGGGTGCGGTGCAATATTATGGCGTGCATTTTTGTAAGTAAGCATGTACTTATCTTTACTGCCTGTTTGTTCATAAAGACTTTTAATGCCTTCATAGCCTGAAATGTCATCTAAGTTACCGGCTATATAAAGCGAAGGTACTTTAATATTTCTCATCGCTTTGGCATCAAATATAGCGTGCTGTCCGCCCCAAGGCGCAAAGGCCACCATCGCTTTTATACGTGGGTCTACTTTTGGGTTTTTGTATTGTCCACCAGCGCAGCTGTTTAGTAATTGCTGTACTTGTTTAATTTGAGCTGGGTCTTTCATACCCGTAAACATAGCCGTAGTTTGCTCATTAAAAGCGTAACAACCACCTATCGTATTTACAGCGCCATAGCCACCCATTGAGTAACCAATTACGCCTGCGCTTTTGTTGTCTACTTGCTTGCTTGCAAAGTTGTTTTGCTCGTTGAAGTAATTAATAACAAACTGCTGATCGCGAGAGCGATTTATAAGCGTGCTAAAAAAGCCAGAGAACGGCGCATTTTTAAAATCAACATCGGCATTGGTTGAGTCAGTATGATCAATAGCTACCACAATGTAACCGTGCGACGCTAAATGCTCGCCAAGGTAGTACATAATTGTACGGTAACCGGTATAACCGTGCGAAAGCACTATCACAGGGTAGTGTTCTTTATTATTAATGGCGACATCACGCATTGCATCGGCTTGCAGAGTAAACTCTTTACCTGAGCGAGTTTCATCTGTGTAGCTGCTAAGTGGCGCTTTTGCTGTATTTGCAGCCGGATACCACACTTCTACTTTTAAAGGGCGATCTTTTTGACCTTGTGTAGCGAGGTCAAATTGCGCAGGGTTAACTAAATCAAGTGTTTGCACACCTACATTGTAGCTACCTTTAGCTGCAAGCTCTGGGAGTACTTCGCTAGTGATTGGCGGGTATAGCTGCTCTGGTTTATTAGATTCAGCAACAGCTACACTGGCAGATAAACTGCACGTAGCAAGTAATATGGCTTTTGAAAGCGCCTTGAGTGTGTGTGTCATTGTGTGTCCTTGTTGTGTATTTTTATTTTTTAATTTGTCAGTTCAGCTGACTCGATGGCATTGCTATATTGCAACTGCCATTGTGCTCGTAAGGTATCCATTATGTTCATAACTCGTAAGCTAGTACCCAGTGGTAATACACAGCTTTGGGTTTGTTTTTGTAATATACACTGCGTGACATGTGCAATTTCAAACTTAAAGTTTTCATCGTCGCTAAAATCGTATTTAAAGTACTGAGGGTCTTGGTCGTTTATGTGTAGCTCTAGCGTTTTTGCACCTACAAACTGAGGTATTCGAATATAGCCAAGCTCACCATTAATACATGCTTCTGTTGGGCCATTTTGCTGCAGTGCGCTGGCAAGAGATGCAAATTGCCCGTTACCGTAATCAACTATAGCAGTGCTTCGCTCATCAACGCCGGTTGTGCTTTTATATACAAAGGATTTAATGTGTTCAGGGGCTTTATTAAATACCACATCAGCAATCGAAATAGGGTAAATACCTAAATCGAGCAGGGCGCCACCCGCTGTTACAGGGTTCATTAATCGGTGAGTGTCGGCAAAGCTGCCAGGTAAACTAAAGTTGGCATTAACACTGTGCACATTACCAATAACACCTTCACTTAGGAGTTGTTGTAATTTTACTATGGCTGGTAAAAACCGCATCCAAACGCCTTCCATTAAAAAGCAGTTTTGTTGCTTGGCAAGCTCAGTGAGGTTTTGCAATTGCTTAGCATTAACGGTAATCGGTTTTTCGCTTAGCACGTGCTTATTGTGTGTTAAGCATTGGGCGATAGTTTTAAAGTGTTGATCGTGCGTATTGGCAATATAAATAGCGTCTATATTTGGGCACTGCATAAGAGCTTGATAGCTCTCGTAGCCTTGAATATTGTACGGTGTGGCAAATTCTTTAGCGCGCTGCATACTCGTTGAAGCCGCGCCAATAAGCTGTGCATCACTACAATGCGCAATGCTTTTAGCAAAGGTGTGAGCTATATTGCCACACCCAATAATTCCCCAATTAACCTTTGCCATGCTTATTCCTTAAGTTTATTTAAAAAGACGTAATTTGTAATCCTGAGCCCGCTGAACATACGTAAATATCAGCATTTAGGCTAAAACGCTCAAAGTAATGCTTTTCTACCGCAGCTTTAATTAGTGGTACTTCCGCATCGCGACACAAACATACAATAGCACCACCAAAGCCGCCACCCGTCATACGTACTGCGCCACGGTCGCCCATGGCTTCTTTACAAATCTCTACTAGGCCATCGGTTGCAGGTACGGTTACTTCAAAGTCGTGTTTAAGTGATTGATGCGATGCTGCCATTAGGGTGCGAAGTGCATCCATATCGTTATTCTGTAGTGCAGTTGTTGCTGCAATTACACGGTCGTTTTCGCTAATTACGTGGTGTGCACGTTTATATTCGTTTTCGCTTAATGTCGCTTTTACTGCTTGCAGGGCAGTCATGGTTGCTTGGCGAAGTGTTTCTACACCCATTTTTACAGCAGCTTGTTCGCAGTCAATACGGCGCTGGTTGTATTCGCTATCAACTAATTTACGCGGGTAGTTAGAGTTAACAATAACAATATTTAAATCATCAGGAACTTTAACTGATTTAGTTGCTAGGTTTTCACAATCAATTAATAGCGCATGACCGTTTTCGCCTTTGGCTGAAATAAGCTGATCCATAATGCCGCATTGGCAATGCATAAAGTCATTTTCGGCTTCTTGGCCAAATAGCGCAATTTGCTCTGGCGGTAAACCAAGCTGTGCAACATGGTTAAACATACCGCCAACTGCAACTTCTAGTGCTGCCGATGACGACAAGCCACTACCTTGCGGTAAGTTACTGTCAATTAGTAGATCGGCGCCACGCAGTGTGTAGCCTGCTCTTTTAAGAACATAAGAAACAGCACGAATGTAGTTACCCCATTGCGATTGGCCTTCAGTGATTTCTTCATCAACGCTAAAGCTGTCTTTTTCGCCTGGGTAATTTAAAGAATGCACAGTGATAATATTGTCGTCGCGCTCTTTAAACATTACTTGGGTACGAAACTCTAACGAACACGGTAAAACAAAACCGTCGTTGTAGTCGGTAAATTCGCCAATGAGGTTTACACGCCCCGGTGCTGCTGCAATACCTTGAGCAGGCGCGCCATACAGTGACAAAAATTGTTGTTGGAATTCGTTAAGCTTCATCTGTGTGTCCTGCTGTATCTTTATAGTGTGTTGTACTGGCTGCTTTTAAAATAGAAGCAGCGGTTTCTGCGCTTAAATCGCGTTGGCTTTCGCCTAGCATTTCGTAGCCTACCATGTGTTTTTTAACAGTAGCAGAGCGAAGTAGCGGCGGATAAAAGTGTGCATGTAAACGCCAATGTTGCTCATCAGAGCCTCTATTAGCAGGTGCATTGTGCCATCCCATTGAGTATGGGAAGCTGCAATTAAATACGTTGTCGTACTTAGTGGTTAATACTTTAAGTGCCTGAGCCAAAGAGTCGGTTTGCGCATCGTTTAGCTGGCTAAAGTTTTGAATATTATCTTTAGTTACTAGCATTGTTTCAAACGGCCATGCAGCCCAAAATGGCACAACAACAAGCCAATGTTCGTTTTCAAATACAACACGAGTTTTATCTGCTTGCTCTTTTTGCGCGTAATCGGCAAGCATGGCTGTGCCATGCTTTTTATAATAGGCAAGCTGCTGGTTATCTTCGGCTTCTATTTCGGTTGATAAATGCGAGTGAGCCCATACTTGGCCGTGAGGATGAGGTTGCGAACAACCCATGATCTCGCCTTTATTTTCAAAAACTTGTACGCATTCGTACTGCTGTGCAAGCTCTGTGTAATTTTGTTTCCAGGTTTTTACTACTTCGTGCAATGCGTTTTGGCTAAGCTCTGGTAGTGTTTTATTATGCTCTGGAGAAAAACAAATTACGCGGCATTCGCCATTGGCTTCGTCGGCAATAAATAAATCGCTGTCTGACTCTAAGCTTTGTAATTGCTCGCTGGCATTAGGTGTTAATGCGCCAAAGTCATTTCTAAATACGTGTGTGTATTTGTAATCTGGATTGCTGTCGCCATTTGCACGGGTATTGCTTGGGCAAAGTGGGCAGCTTTCATCGTGTTTTGGTAATACGTTTTCATTAACGGCTTCTGTTGCGCCTAACCATGGGCGGTTATTACGATGTGGTGACACTAATACCCAACGACCCGTTAGCGGATTTTTACGTCTGTGAGTACTTTCTAATAAAGCCATATTAACTCTCCAACCCACTTGGGTAATTAGTTTGCCAGCGCCATGTGTCGTTTGTCATGTTGCTAAGTGTTAGTTCTGCGTGCCAGTTAAGTGTGTTTTGCGCTTTTGTGGCATCGGCGTAGTTACAGGCAATATCACCTGCTCGGCGCGGTGCAATTTGATAAGGAATATCTTTATTGGCTGATGCGCTAAATGCTTTGATCATATCAAGCACAGAATAACCTTGCCCTGTGCCTAGGTTGTAAGCATGAAAGGCGGTATCTGTTTTATGTTGCATAAATGCCGCAACATGACCTTTAGCTAAATCTAAAACATGAATATAGTCGCGCACGCCTGTGCCATCTTCAGTGTCGTAGTCGTCACCAAAAATATTAACCACGTCGCGTTTACCTACTGCAGTTTGAGTAATAAATGGCATTAAGTTATTAGGAATACCATTAGGGCTTTCACCTAATAAACCACTTGGGTGTGCACCTACTGGGTTAAAGTAACGAAGCGCAATACCCATAAATTGACTGTTGGCATTACATACATCTTGCATGGCTTGTTCAACCATGACTTTAGTCCAACCATAAGGATTAGTTGCGCGTATAGGGTGCTTTTCGTCAATAGGGAGGTAGTCTGGCTCGCCGTACACAGTAGCCGATGAGCTAAATATAATATGGTTAACGCCTTCATCTTGCATGTTTTGTAGCATGCTTAATGTGCCCGACACATTATTTTGATAATAACGCAGTGGTTGCTCAGTTGATTCGCCAACGGCTTTTAAAGCCGCAAAGTGAAAAACAGCTTCGGCTTTAGTATGTTTTAGGGCGAGTTTAAATTGTTGCTCGTCTTGAATGTCACCCAATATAAACTCAAACCGAGTACCTGTAATCTTTTCGAGTTGGTCAAGTACTCGCGCACTTGCATTAGACAAGTTATCATAAATAACAGGCGTAATACCTGCTTCATGCAATGCAATACATGTGTGGCTACCTATGTAACCCATGCCGCCAGTAACTAAAACTTTCATGTTTATTCTCGAAAAGTGTATTTATATGATAAATACTACTATTAAGGTGGTTTAAAAACAATAGTTATGATTGCTGGATAATTCAAATAAAAGCATAAAAAACATTCAGATTGAACACTCGCTTGTGTTTAAGTGGCATGTTTTTATTTTAACTAACATAGACTTAGCTTTATCAATTGATTAGATAAACTGATTCGATTATTGACCTAATTATCAGCGGTAGGGAGGCTGCTAATATAGCGAAAACAAAGTTAGGAGAGAGCAACATAAATAAAACAGTTTTACTTACCGGTGCTACCGATAGCACTTGCTAGAAACGCAAAGATGTTATTAACCCAAGTACTGTATTTATGAAATCTGTGGGTGGCTTTGTAAAGTTTTAGAAAAAATCCTTATGGTTGATCTAAAGAGCTCACTTGTCAGTGAGCTCTTTTTTTAGCTGCATTACTGCTCTTGCTGCAAGCGCTCGTATAGCCAATCTTTTAATTCTGTACGTTCATGTTTTAGCTGATGCATTTGCTCATCGCTTATGGGCGCATCTTTGAGCTCTAACACTCTAATTTCTTTATCTAGCTTGTCGTACTTATCTGCTTTTTTTGCAAATTCAGTATCGCTTTCATTTAACTCGGCAATGGTCCTTAAGTACTCTGGAAAGTCATTAGTTAATGAGTGGTCTTCGCCTAACATATTCGCTCCTTAATAGGATATAAATGAGCTCACAAGTAAGTGAGTTGTATAAGTGAATTACTGCCTTTCATATAATACACTGGGGCTTACATAGATATAATTCAACCATTGAGCCGCTAATTTGATGTAGCGCAAACAATCTGTTTATTTTGCTCAGTAAGGTATTTCACCAAAGTATTTAATAGAGCGATCAATAAACGCACGTACTTTAGAGGTCAATAATTTATTGTTGGGGTATACAGCCTAAAAGGTGTGTTAACTACTCGCGAAAAGCTTAAAGCTCGATATTATTGCTCAAGGTGCAAGGAATCTCTGGCTTGAGAGAATAAGTTTAAATATCACCATGATTTAATACGTTAATAAATCTCTTAACCAGAGTTCGGGTTAAGTGAACCAGTACCCACTAAAGACTTTAAAGAACTTTTAGCAAAAACAGTTAATTTTTAACGCTTTTTGCTAATTTATGTTGGCTAGTTAATAGTGGTAGAATGCAGCGCTTAGTACCATTTGTGTGAAGTAAGTGGTCAATAATTTATAAGGTTTGTTGTGTAATGCTGTTAATGATCGATAACTACGATTCGTTTACTTACAACTTAGTGCAATATTTTCAGCGTTTAGATCAAGACGTTTTAGTGAAACGTAATGACGAGCTAAGCATTGCACAAATAAAACAGTTGAACCCGAAGCACATCGTGTTATCGCCAGGGCCATGTACCCCTAATGAAGCGGGTATTTCACTAAATGTTGTTGAGCAACTAAAAGGGCAATATCCTATTTTAGGGATTTGCTTGGGGCATCAAACTATCGCGCAAGCTTTAGGAGGAGATGTAATACGTGCTAAAAAAGTAATGCACGGTAAAACATCACCCATAGTTCACACTAATAAAGGGGTGTTTAAAGGCTTAGCTAACCCGTTAACAGTATGTCGTTATCATTCTTTAGTGGTTAAAGAGCAAACTCTACCTAAAGAACTTGAAGTAACCGCATGGACTCAGACTGAGCAAGGCGAGTTTGACGAAATTATGGGGTTACTTCATAAAGAACTAGCAATTGAAGGTGTGCAGTTTCACCCCGAAGCTATTCTAACTGATCAAGGCTTAGAACTGCTTGATAACTTTTTAACTCGCTTCTAATGTTATAATACACAGAGCATTTAATACTTTATTAATGGATGTCATGACTGAACTTGTAGCGCAACAGCGTACTGCCAAAATACTAAGCCAACGGGCTCATGACTTATTGCTTGGGCACAGCTTTGCGCATCAGCAAATTGGTTTCATTCATACATTAGATATAGATTACGGCGAACCCATGAAGCAACGCACTTTGCTTCAGGTTGAAGTGGCCGCACAGAATAAACGCCAGCAAAGCAGTACTGCACATCATAAGTACCGCGCTCAAGCGAGTGAGCAACTACACAAAACAATTGAAACAGCTATATATAAGCAGCTCGAAGATATAGATGGTGTAATTCACAGTACTATAGGCATTGAAGATGGCATTGCCAATATACTCGATATATTAGCTGTAAAGTCGGCATCAGTAGGGCGCTTAGAACCATTGGTAAATGATATAGGCTGGTTGGGTAGAGAATTAGTAACGCTTGTTAATTTACCTTACTATCGTAATCAGCGTAGTAAAAACACGTCTGTGAAAGTAGATAAACCATCGCTTGCCCTTCGTTATATTGGCCTTGATAACTTACAGCTAGTGATTCCTACATTTGCTGCCCGTCATTGGATGCCACATAGCACCGAACCATTTTCATTATTAAAACGCCGGCTACGCGACAGCGCGATGGCAAACGCGATTGCAGCGCAAAAAATTGCACAAATTAATAATGTGAATGACGTCCATGCATTTACTCTTGGTATGCTTTTAGATGTAGGGCGAATTGCATTAGTGCGCTTGTACTTAAAAACGTTTGAGAAAGTATGGCAACGTAAAGTGCAGTTAGCCCGAAATGAAAACCAAAAAGATTTACACACCGCGTTATTAGAGCTACAGCCAGACCCGCTCTTTTTAACCACTCTACTTAGCAATAAGTCGATAGAAGTAAGCGCCAAAGTAATAGACAAAATGGCTTTTAAATATTTACCGTTTAAAGGTGTAATGCAGCAGCTAGTAAATGGGGTAGATAAGGGCGATACATTACTGCCGTTAACACAAGTAATGCTAAAGGCACGTTGCTACTCTCAATATCTTAATTTAAAAGAGCATCAACTTATTGAGCCTGACGAAACTCTAAGCTGGTTTTCGTACTTTAAGTTCACTAAAACGGAACTAAAAACCCTCCAATCGAGTAATTTTACCAATTTAGCTATTCAAATTGACTAAAAATCTGAATTTTTTGTTAATTTTTTTGCGACTAACCATTCATTCTCACTCTATTGTTATATTGCATATTTGCCGATTAAAGCGTCCGCGCCTCGGTGCTCATGCGGTTAGTTGCCTAAAAATAAGCATAAATAGTTATGCAAATAGTTATTCACTATCTATGAAATAATATCTTTAGCCCTTTATTTTCAAGGGATACATGAAAGTTTTTAACGAGACAGATATAAGTAATTCTGAAATAATGTGCGTCTGAAAATTGAACCACAAAGCAATTTTGCGCAATTATCAGGTTACTGATCTTGCCTATAAAGTTGGTTACAAATATTAACCAAACACCTATTTTGATGTTTTGTGTTGCTCACAATTAAGAGGAAATAAAATGACAGTCAATCGCGAATTATTTGATCACGTAATGGTTCCTAACTACGCACCTTCAAGCGTAATTCCTGTTCGAGGCGAAGGTTCTCGCGTATGGGATCAAGAAGGTCGAGAGTTTATCGACTTTGCTGGTGGTATTGCAGTTAACTGTCTTGGCCATTGCCACCCTGCATTAGTAGGCGCATTAAAAGAGCAAGGCGAAAAAATCTGGCATCTATCAAATGTAATGACCAATGAGCCGGCACTTCGCCTAGCTAAAAAAATGGTTGATGCGACATTTGCTGAAAAAGTTTACTTTGCCAACTCTGGCGCAGAAGCAAACGAAGCAGCGCTTAAATTAGCGCGTCGTTTTGCACTTGATAAGTTTGGCGCAGAAAAATCACAAATCATCGCGTTCAACAAAGGTTTCCACGGTCGTACATTCTTTACCGTAACTGTTGGCGGCCAAGCTGCATATTCAGATGGTTTTGGTCCTAAGCCTGGCGACATTGTGCATTGTGATTACAATGACCTAGCTGCTTTTGAAGCGCTTATTAGCGACAAAACTTGTGCTGTAATGATGGAACCTCTACAAGGTGAAGGCGGTATTGTTTCACCAACTGACGAGTTTGCTCAAGGCGTTCGCGATTTATGTACTAAACACAACGCACTGCTTATTTTTGATGAAGTACAAACAGGTGTTGGCCGTACTGGCGATTTATACGCATACCAAGGCTTAAACGTAGTACCTGATATTTTAACTTCAGCTAAAGCACTTGGCGGTGGTTTCCCAATTGGCGCTATGATCACAACAACTGAGATTGCACAGCACCTTAAAGTAGGTACTCATGGTTCTACTTATGGCGGTAACCCATTAGCGTGTGCCGTTGCAGAAGCTGCATTTGATACAGTAAATACCCCAGAAGTACTTGCTGGCGTAAAAGCTAAAGCAGCATTATTTAATGAACTACTTACTGCGGTTAACGAAAAATACAACGTATTTAGCGAAATCCGTGGCCAAGGTTTATTAATTGGCGCGGTAGTGAACGAGCAATATAAAGGTCGTGCAAAAGAGTTTTTAGTGGCAGGGACTGAGCAAGGCCTTATGTCATTAGTTGCTGGTGCAGACGTAATACGTTTCACTCCATCTTTAGTAATTCCTGAAGCGGACATTCGCGAAGGTATGGCACGCTTTGAAAAAGCAGTAGCAAGCGTAGTAAACGCATAAGCGACTTAAGCCAACCAATTAAGGGCAAGCACTGCTTGCCCTGCAATTCCTATTTACCGTTATTTATAAGGGAGCAAGCGGACTCATGATGATCCTTCGCCCAATCCAGCAAAATGATTATTCAGCATTACTGAAAATTGCCCACGAATCAGGGCATGGTTTTACGTCTTTGCCATTAAACGAAGAACTATTGCAAAAAAAGATCGACCATTCAGTAAGCTCTTTTGCTAAACAAACGTCACAACCTGGTGACGAAGGCTACCTGTTTGTTCTTGAAGATAGCGAAACCGGTGAAGTTGTAGGAACATCTGCAATTGAAGCTGCGGTAGGGCTTGATGATGCATTTTATCATTATCACTTAAGTAAAGTGATTCACTCTTCGCGCACATTAGACGTATACAAAGCGGTTGATATTCTAACGCTATGTAACGACTACACAGGTGCTACAGAGCTTTGCACATTGTTTTTAAAAGATGGCTATCGTAAAAATTGTAACGGTAAGCTACTTTCAAAAGCGCGCTTTATGTTTATAAAACAGCATCAAGAGCGTTTTGCGCAAACAGTAATCGCAGAAATGCGCGGTGTGTCTGACGAAAACGGCAGTAGCCCTTTTTGGCAGTGGCTTGAAGAGCACTTTTTCTCAATGGATTTTCCAACAGCCGATTACCTAACAGGTATTGGCCAAAAGGTTTTCATTGCTGAATTAATGCCTAAATACCCAATTTACGTAAACTTGCTAAGTAAAGATGCGCAAGCCGTAATAGGTAAAGTACACGACAACACTCGCCCAGCAATCGAGTTATTAAAAAGCGAAGGCTTTACGTTTAATGGCTACGTAGACATTTTTGACGGCGGCCCAACGGTTGAAGCAAAAGTAGATAACATTGCGACTATTCGTAATGCAAATCACTTTAACGTTGAAATTGGCGAAATGACTGGCGACACCATGGTGTTACTAGCTAACGAAAAGCTTAATGACTTTAGAGCAACCGTTGCACCAATGACATTTGACGAGCGCGCAAAAAGCCTTATTTTATCGCAAGAAATAGCAGATGCACTGCATTTGCAAACTGGCGATATTGTTAGTGCAACCACGATTTAATTTAGGAGAAAGTATATGACTCATCCTGCACAATTTATAAATGGTCAATGGTCACAAGGCCAAGGCACAGAATTTAATTCAGTAAACCCTGCAAATAACGACGTTATTTGGCAGGCTTCATCGGCAACTGCGGCGCAAGTAGACACCGCAGTAAATGCAGCGCGCGAAGCGTTTTATGCATGGGCTGATAAAAGTTTTACTGAGCGTTTAGAAATAATTAAAGCATTTGCAGCGCAATTAAAAGAAAACAGCGAAGAGCTCGCTATTACTATTGCACAAGAAACAGGTAAGCCACTGTGGGAAACTCGCACAGAAGCGGGTGCTATGGTTGGTAAAATTGCCATTTCTGAAAAAGCATTTTTAGAGCGCACTGGCGACGTAGAAAACGCAATGCCACTTGGCCGTGCGATGATTCGTCATAAGCCACATGGTGTTGTAGCCGTATTTGGTCCGTATAACTTTCCGGGTCACTTACCTAATGGCCACATTGTGCCAGCGCTTTTAGCAGGTAACACGGTTGTGTTTAAACCGTCTGAACTTACTCCTAAAGTAGCTGAGCTTACGCTTAAACTGTGGGAAAAAGCAGGTTTACCAGCCGGTGTCATTAACCTTGTACAAGGTGAAGTAGAAACGGGTAAAGCCCTTGCTGCTCACAAAGGGATTGATGGCTTGTTTTTCACGGGTTCTTCGCGTACTGGTCATATTTTACATGAACAGTTTGCGGGTCAACCTGGCAAAATTTTAGCGCTAGAAATGGGTGGTAATAACCCACTTATTATTACTGACGTTGAAGACACTAAAGCGGTTGTTCACGATATTATTCAATCTGCGTTTATCTCAAGTGGCCAGCGTTGTACGTGTGCACGTAAACTATTTTTACCAACTGGTAGCAAAGGCGATGTGATACTGGAGCGTTTAATCACAGCAACTAAAGCGATTAAAGTAGGTAATTATGACGATGCAGACCAGCCATTTATGGGCTCTATGATTTCATCAGCTGCAGCTGCAGGCATGGTTAAAGCGCAAAACGAGCTTGTTGAGCTTGGTGGTGAAGTATTAGTAGAACTTGAGCACACAGCTAATACCGGTTTTGTAACACCAGGTATTATTGAGTGTACAAATATTAGTGACTTCCCAGATGAAGAGCATTTTGGACCACTTTTAAAAGTGTTCCGCTTTGACGACTTTGACCAAGCCATTGATAAAGCAAACGATACAACCTTTGGTTTATCGGCTGGTTTATTAAGTGACAGTGCAGCAGATTACGACCATTTCTTACGTCGTATTCGTGCAGGTATTGTTAACTGGAACCGCCCAATTACTGGCGCATCAAGCGCAGCACCATTTGGTGGTATTGGCGCATCGGGCAATCACAGAGCAAGCGCGTATTATGCAGCCGATTACTGTGCATACCCAGTTGCTTCAGTAGAGCTTGAAAAAGTAGCTATGCCAGCAACACTAAGCCCAGGCTTAAAAATAGATTAAGTAGTAATACTACTTAATTATTATAAAAGCAGCTTCGGCTGCTTTTTTTGTATTGCTAACGCGCAAAGCTAGCAATCAACAGCGCTTTCTGCTTAAATCAAAAATAATTAATTATACAAAGGTGGTACAAAAATGGTTTTAGATAGGCAAGGGTACGATGATTTGATCATGTATCTAACTCAAAATTTAGCATTGTTTGAGAAGCCAGGCGAAATAAAACCAGGTGCCCCAACAGTAATGGAATTAATCGAAGACGTTATTGCACAAAATGTGATGCTCATTTGCGAGCAGCACACAAACCTCAACACAGAGCAGCGTAGTCAAATTGTACGCGAAGTTGATGGCATAGTTTACGATTTAGAAGAAGTCCTCAGCAGCATCACCTCACAGCCTGTCACGGTTGAACAGCATGCCTTTATAGATGAATTTGCAGGTTTAGTAAAAAACCTCTTTGATAGCGCTTTAACACAACAATCTTAGCCATTTTATAGCCCTGCGTTGCATTTTCATTTGCAACTACGGCTAACTTGCTTACAATCAAGAAAATATTTTTTTGAGATATAACAATGCAAGCAAATGTAAAATGGGTTGAAGGCGATACGTTTATTGGTCGTTCTAATTCTAACCACAATGTTGTGTTTGATGGCGGCAGCGATAGTGCAGCACCAAGCCCAATGGAAATGGTTTTAATGTCAGTTGGCTGTTGTTCATCAGTTGATGTGGTTAGTATTTTAAAAAAAGCCAAACAAGATTTTTCAGATGTACAAGTACAACTAAGTGCAGAGCGCGCCGAAACAGCCCCACGTGTGTTTACCAAAATCAACTTACACTTTGTTGTTAAAGGCAATAATGTGTCTGAAAAGCACCTTGCACGCGCCGTTTCACTCTCTGCTGAAAAGTATTGCTCAGTTGCATTAATGCTTGATAAAACAGTAGAAATTACGCATAGCCACGAAGTTGTGCAAGATCAAGCAAAATAACGCTTTTTCCACGAGGGAAATTCGTATAAAATCCGCGAACTTTTCATTCTGCAGGTGCAGAACCCACTAATTTATAGGTTGGTTTATTATGAACAAACCCTTCGATAAACTTAAACTTCATGGCTTTAACAATTTAACCAAAAGTTTAAGCTTTAGTATTTATGATATTTGTTACGCAAAGACCGAGCAACAACGTAAAGAATATATTGAATATATCGATGAGCAGTACAGTGCAGATAGACTAACCGACATTTTAGGTGAAGTTGTTGATATTATTGGTGCTAACATTTTAAATGTAGCGCGCCAAGATTATGAACCGCAAGGCGCAAGTGTAACTATTTTGGTTTCAGAAGAACCAGTAGAAGAGCAGCAAAATTACGATGCTGACGAAGCACCAGGCCCATTACCTGATTCAGTTGTTGCGCACCTAGATAAAAGCCACATTTGTGTACACACATACCCAGAAGCTCACCCTGATGATGGTATTTGTACATTCCGTGCTGATATTGAAGTGTCTACTTGTGGCATTATTTCGCCACTTAAAGCGTTAAACTTCTTAATTCATAGCCTTGAATCAGACGTAGTAACAATTGACTACCGCGTTCGTGGTTTTACCCGCGACATAAACGGTGTTAAGCACTACATTGATCATGCTATTAGCTCGATTCAAAACTTCATGACAGAAGATACAAAAGAAGCGTACCAAATGATGGACGTGAACGTGTATCAAGAAAACCTGTTCCATACCAAAATGATGTTAAAAGAAACCGATCTAAACACGTATTTGTTCGGCCTTTCTACGGCAGATTTATCAGAGGGCGAAGAAGACGAAATTCGCTCAAAGCTGACCCGTGAAATGCAAGAAATATTCTATGGCCGTAACCTGCCAGATACAGAATAATAGCAACGAATTAAATTAAAAATGGCGCTCAGTGAGCGCCATTTTTTTATACTTTATTTTACAAGCAATAGCTGTGTTTGTCGGCCATTTAAATACCAGACACCGCTTTTATCAAAAATAGCATCTTCCTCTAGCATTATTCTTATTTCTTTATTCCACTGTTTTATAAACACCGCATTGTTAAGCTCAATTGAGTAAGCCGTATTTAAATGTAGCGGATAGTCACCATCTCCCGGTACACCTTGCTGAGAATCCCACATACCTAATGTAGTACCTGCAGCATGACCATGATAGCCAAGAGGATGAGTATAAATAGTGGGTTTTAATCCCTGATCAATGGCGGCTTTTCGTGCTGCAGCTAAAACCTCATTACCGGTTTTACCTACCGCAAATTGATTGGTAAATATGTCTTGTAATTTATTACCGCTTTTTAGTGCTTCAACTAAGTAACTAGGCGCACTTATTTCGTTTTCTTTGAGCACATACGCATGCTGCTGCGTGTCGGTATTTAAGCGTAAATAAGTAATCCCAAAATCTACATGAAGCAAGTCACCGGCTTGTATAACGTTATCATCGTAGCCATTGGTAAAGCTTTCTTCATGATCGAACGACTTCGCATCGGCGCGCTGAATAGCAATACTTGGGTGAAACCATGTTTGTAGTTTTAGCTCTTTTACACGCTCTCTAAACCACCATACCAAGTCATCGCTAGTTGTTTCACCAACCGTAATTGTTTTACCCGAAAACCCCTCTGCAATAATATGATGGGTAATAGCCACAATATGTTTATACATTTTAACTTCTTCAGGAATGCGTTGCTCTAACCACGCAACAGCAAGCGGCTCTGCAGAAATTATTTTATTGTGATAAGCGGCGGGCAAGTTGGCCATTAAGGTTTTGTAATCGCCTAGCACAAGGCCATCGGCATGTGCCCAGTCGGTAGAAGTATTAAGCGCAATGTTGCGAGGTTTGTATTGCTCAATAAGTGTATTGAGTGCTGCCCACTGGCTTGGTTGTGTTTGCTTATCCCACCCTTTTTTAAATACGTTACCTATTTTATAAGGCGCAATAGCGTAAGCATCAACACCACCTTGTTTATTAAGTGCAAATAGCAAAATAGTGGTGCGTCTGGCTGAAAGCCATGTTGCAGGCAGCATTGTTTTTAATATTGGATCTTCATTGTATTCGCGGCTTATAAGAAGCCACATATCAGTGTTGTGCTGCTTCATTAACGAGGGCATTAAGCTATTGATTCTAAGCTCAGTTATTTTATCTATAAACGCTGCGCGCTCTTTCATCGATAAAATAGTGGGAGCGTCATCGCCTCTAACAAAGAGGCTTAAAACAAGCGTAGTTAGCAAGCTTACGTAAAGTAGGAGTTGTTTAGTAAAGTGCATAATTGTTTTATTTTTAGGCTAGTTAATTTATAACATGCCTGAAGAGCGACTATAAAAAAACAATTTGAGATAAACAGCACACAAAAAAAGCCCAGCTAAAAAGTAGCCGGGCTTTTGTATAAACCGTTTTATTACTTAAGCATGCTGTATAAAAGTGCAAATACAGCAAGCGAGCCAACCGCTAATATAAATAGCGTGCTAAAGCGATTTCGGTATTTATTAAGTGCAGGTACTTTATAAACTGCAATCATTGGCATGATGAATAAAATCATCGCAATGATAGGGCCCGATAACTGATCCATCATGTCTAAAATACTTGGATTTTTAACAGCACAAAACCAAATAGCTAAAAACATGATTAACACACCAATTTTATCGGTAACGCCAGCGCTTAAGCCTGTTTGTTTAGTTACTAATCCTGTAAAGCTTTCGCGTGCACCTAAAAAATGACCCAAAAACGACGATGTAATAGCAATAAAGGCAACAAGTGGCCCAAGTGTGGCAATAAACGAGTTATCAGTAATATTAGCAAGGTAGGATAAAACCGATACGTTAGCCGCTTTAGCCGCTGCCATTTGCTCGCCTGTAAGCGACAGCACGCAAGAGAACACAAATAACAGTACAAAGGTAATAAGTAGCAAGCTAGTGCGCTTTAAAATCGCCTCAGACTTACGTGTAGCTTGTTCGCCGTAATGACCGCGTTGCACATTCACAAAGCTTGAGATAGCCGCTGCGTGGCTAAACGAAAACACAATAATAGGAATCGATAACCACAACGTTTTACCAAAGCTGCCCATTTCAGGCACCGTCATATCTGGCATCTGCCAGCTAGGGATTAAATAAAGTGATAAAAAGAACAATATGCCCACAAGCGGATACACTAAAATAGCAAAGGCACGTAGCATCAAGCGCTCGCCGCCCATCATTAAGCTAATCATACCTGCAACTAATACGCCCGAAAGTAGCACGCGAGAAGCTGATTCCATCCCCATTTGATTAACCATAAAACTATCAACAGTATTGGTTAAACCCACACCGTAAATAAGCAAAATTGGGAATATAGATAAAAAGTACAACAAGGAAATTAACCGCCCCGCAGTCACACCAAAATGTTCTTCAACTACGTCGGTAAAATCGGCATCTTTATTTTTTGACGACAGTACAAAACGTGCTAATCCACGGTGAGCAAAAAAGGTCATTGGGAACGCTAAACACGCCATAATAATTAACGGCCAAAAACCGCCAATACCAATGTTAATAGGTAAAAATAAAATACCCGCACCAACGGCGGTACCAAATAAACTTAATGTCCACTGCGTATCGTGCAGGTTCCATTTAGTTTTTGTATTTGAATTTTTGCTTGAATTTGTGTGTGTGTTTGGTGATGCATTTGAAAGCGTTGCATCTTGAGATGTTGTCATGTGTGTGTGCTCATCCATTATTTAAATAATAACTGCGCCGAAGGGTATAGTTTTTAGAGACATTTTTCATGTTTTGAAGAGATTTTTAGACTAATTAATTAGGCTCAATTGGAGGGTAAGTGTCATGAATACGAAACAGTGGTGTAAAAGTGAGCAAAAGCCTTAAATGGCAAGCCACATTATAGAGTTACTGTACGGGGTAGGTTGGTTAGTTGGAGCGAAACCCAACACGCTATAGCGTCATGCTAGCAGGAAAGCCGAGGAAGGCGGTTTTCATAACGTAAAAATAGGGGAAGGTCATTTTTATTGGTTTTCATTTAAAAATCAAAATCTGCTCCCAAAAGTTGTTAAGTAGAAGCCATTGATCTCAACTTCATAAGAGATTTTTATTAAACTCCGTTATACTTCCTACAATTGAATATGCCAAACGAAGTAAATAGGCCGCTAACTGCAATGAGCAAAGAAATTCTTTTCCATACTACTTTTGCGCACGAAACCAGTAAAACATGGGTTGTATTTGTCCATGGAGCGGGTGGTAGTTCGGCAATCTGGTTTCGTCAGCTTAAAGCCTATAAAAAAGAATATAATGTATTGTTGCTAGATCTTCGTGGTCATGGAAAATCGAATAACTTAGTACAAAACTTTGTTGATAATAATTATTCATTTAATAATGTCTCTAAAGACATTATCGATGTGTTAGATCATAACAATATCACCAGCGCACACTTTGTTGGCATTTCATTGGGCACAATTATTATTCGAAATATTGCTGAAATTGCGCCGCAATATGTTTCTAGCATGGTGCTAGGTGGAGCGGTTACTCGTTTTAATACTCGCAGTAATACATTGGTTTATTTAGGTAATACTTTTAAACACTTCCTGCCTTATATGTGGCTGTATCGCTTATTTGCTTTTATTATGATGCCGAAAAAGCGTCATAAAGAATCTCGACTTTTGTTTGTTCGTGAAGCAAAACGCTTGTGCCAAAAAGAGTTTATAAAATGGTTTAAATTAGCCATGGACGTAAATCCTTTAATGCAATATTTCAAAGAAAAAGACATTGATATTCCCATTCTGTACATTATGGGTAAGGAAGATCATATGTTCCTTGGTCCTGTTAAAGAAATGGTTAAGCGTCATAAAAATAGCGTACTGCAAACTATTCACCATTGCGGCCATGTTTGTAATGTGGAACGCCCTGACTTATTTAATCAGCACTCGCTTGCTTTTATCGCCCAGCAAAATCGTTAAGGGTTTTAGAAGGAATAGGGTCGGCACATTCTTTTTTGACTTTCGCCCTAAATTCAAAACCAGACCTGTCCTGAAATAATGCCGAAAGAATAAAACTTCATTTTTATATCAAAGCGTAGGTTGGGTAGAGCGAAGCGAAACCCAACACATCATAGCGTCTGCGAGTCGCAAGCCCAAGAGAGCGGTTTTATTTATTAAACAGCTTATCCAATAATGTTCAATTGTTATACACTGGCAAGGTAACGTATTGATAAGGATATTTATGAGAATTGAAATCACGTGTCCACAATGTTTGAGAGAGCCTCATAATGATAATGGCTTCCGTCTATTTAAAATGCAGCCCCAACAGCTTATTGATGATGGAATTCATAGGGTTGTTTGTGGGAAAGGACATGAATATATAGTTGTATTGAAAGCGCAAAAATTTGAAATGCTTTTTGATATCGCAGTAAATGCAATCAGTGATGGATATATGAGAGAGGCTGTTGCTTCATTTGCAGCATCACTTGAGCGTTTCTATGAATTTTTCATTAAATATCATATTCATTCATTAGGAATTGATGAAAGTATTTTGCTTGATACATGGAAGGAAGTTTCTAATCAGTCAGAAAGGCAATTAGGTGCATTTACTTTTTTATTTTTGGCAAAATATAATGAGAAAGCCCAAGTTCTTGAAAGTAATACTGTTGGCTTTAGGAATAAGGTCATTCATAAAGGGTATATACCTACGGAGAAAGAAGCTATAGATTTTGGTGATAAAGTTTATAGTATTATTAAAAGTACAGCGCAAAAGTTAGAGTTAAGTGATAAAGAAAGACTGTATAGCTATTACAGTTCTTGTCTTCCAAGTTCAAAGGGCGCTAAATATTCACTAACGAAACAGTCCGAAGCTATTTCGATGGGTCATAAAAAAAATGGCACTAGTTTTAGAGATTATAAAAGCATTTTAAAACAATTTAGAATAGTAGATGTTAGATGATACCTCACCCGAAATAAAAACTGTATGCGCATTTCTGTGTAGTGAAACACCTAGGTAAGCCTTGTGGTGAAAATGGTTTTATTATGGCTGATTTCACATCTCGAGCTGGGTTTCGCTTCGCTCTACCCAGCCTACAGTGTTAAATCTAATGCTGCGCTATTCTTGTGAACTTGCTGACAACCGATAGCTAACCACTCAAAACTGCGCTTACTCTTCTATCGCACTTACAATAAAATACGGATTTAAATATTCATCTTTGGTGTTATAAATAAGCGGGCTGCCATCAAGCTTAGTGACTTTAGCACCGGCTATTTCGGCGATTGCATGGCCTGCGCCTGTATCCCATTCGCACGTTGGACCTAAGCGCGGGTAAATGTCGGCGCTGCCCTCAGCGACTAAACACAGCTTAAGTGAGCTGCCTTTAGACACCATTTCAACCTCATCAAAGCGTTTCACAAACTCGGCTAAATCGGGTGATGGGTGCGAGCGGCTGCCTACAACACGAATTAACCCTTTGTTAGGTTTAGTTGTTACTTTAAGCTCAATTCGCTCATCGCCTTTATCTTTAAATGCGCCAATTGCTTCGGCGGCTAAGTACGATACACCAAGGGCGGGTGCATCTACTACGGCTAAAATAGGAGTGCCGTTTTTAATTAGGGCGATGTTTACGGTAAATTCACCGTTCTTTTTAATAAATTCTTTAGTGCCGTCTATTGGGTCAACTAACCAGTAGCTTTTCCACGTTTGGCGTACATCCCAGCTTATGTCGGCGTTTTCTTCACTGAGTATTGGAATGTCGGGTGTGAGCTGTTGAAGCCCTGCCACAATCAGTTTATGAGCTGCTAAATCGGCGTCGGTTACGGGGCTTTCATCGGCTTTGTACTCAACGTTAAAGTCCTTTTCGTAAATTCCCATTATCGCTTGGCCTGCTTTGCGGGCAAGGATGAGGGTTTCTTCTAGCAGTTCGGTTTGATTCATGGGGTTAACCTATATTATGTGCTTTTGTTTTAGATACGTTATCAGTTGTGTAACCGATTGGTCTAGGGTGTTTTTACTTGTATCTAAAATTATTTCTGGATTGTTTGGCACTTCGTAGCTTGAATCGATACCCGTGAAGTGTTTTATCTCCCCTGCGCGGGCTTTTTTGTATAAGCCTTTTGGATCGCGGCTTTCGCATACATCCAGTGGGGTATCGATAAATACTTCAATAAACTCTCCGTCATCTACTAAGTTACGCACCATGTCGCGCTCCGCTCTAAAAGGCGATATAAACGCAGTAAGTACTAACAAGCCAGCGTCGGTCATTAGTTTAGCGGTTTCGCCTACGCGGCGTATGTTTTCAATGCGGTCTTCGTCGCTAAAGCCTAGGTCTTTACATAAACCGTGGCGTACGTTGTCGCCATCGAGCAGGTAAGTGTGCGTACCTTGCTGATTAAGCGCCGCTTCTAGTGCGTTTGCTACGGTGCTTTTACCAGAGCCTGAAAAGCCGGTAAACCATAAAATAGCGGGCTTATGTTTTTTTTGCTCACTACGCTGTGCTTTTGTAGTTGCGTAGTTATGCCAAACTATATTTTCATCCATAGTGAGAGTCTCTTATGCTGTGAGCGCAGGTATTAAAACGGAAATACCAGCGGGATCAAGGTTAATACCGTGATTGAATAAATAATAGAAAGGGGTAAGCCCATCACTATGTAATCTTTTAAGCGATAGTTACCCGCGCTATAAACCATTAGGTTAGTTTGATACCCAAATGGCGATATAAAGCTGGCTGATGCGCCAAAGGCAACCGCCATAATAAATGGTAGCGGGTCTACATTAAAGCCAACCGCGAGTGAGTAAGCAACAGGGAAGGACAAGGCAGCTGCTGCGTTATTAGTAATAAGCTCGGTAAATAATACGGTCATTAAAAATATGGCAATAAATGCGCCGTATGGGCCAAAATCTCCAAGTACCATAAATAGGGCGCTGGATATTTGCCCGGCAAGTCCGGTGCCTATCATTAACTTGGCAAGGCCAATGGCGCTGCCTACTACCACTAATAACTCGATAGGAAAACGGCGTTTTACTTCGTTAAGTTTTATGGTGCCACTGAGCATTAAGCCAATCAGTAATACTAATAAGCCTTTAACTAGCGGGACTATACCAATAATGCTTAAACCCAGTACTGCGGCAAAGCTTAGTAGCACAATATTTGATTGCTTAGGTGCAAGGTGGGCTTGTAAGTCAAACCCTGAAATATACACAAATTCGCGCTTTAAATTAGGCAAGGTGTAAAAGTTTTTGCCTGGGGCCAGTATTAGCGAGTCGCCAGCTTGTAATTGTACTTGCCCAAGGCCGCCTTGTAAGCGGTCGTGCCCACGGCGAATGGCAATAACAGCAGCATGAAATTGCTCTCTAAAGCGGGCTTCTTTCACGGTTTTGCCAATAAATTTTGAAGATTGACTTACAACTACTTCTACTAAGTGTTCTATGTCTTTTTGATGATTCTCGTGTACTACTTTTAGGCCGTCGAAACGGGTAAGTAATGGCACCGATTTTATGTCACCTACAAAAAGCAGCACGTCATCTTTTTGAATAATTTGCTGCGGGGTGACTGCGCATATGCGGCTGCCATCGCGAATAATTTCAGCAAGGAATAAGTCTTTTAAATCACGCAGGCCGTTTTCTTCAACGGTCTGGCCTATTAATTTTGAGTTTGCTTGTACTTTACCTTCTAGGTAAAAAGGCACGACTTCTTGATCGCTTTTACCGTTGTCGGGTAAGTATTTAAGCATTACTAAAATGGTAATTAGGCCTACGCTTAGCGCGCCTAAACCCACTAAGGTAAAGTCAAAAAAGCCCAGCGGTTCCATGCCCGCATCGACTGCAAAGCCATTGACGATTAAGTTGGTTGATGTACCAATAAGCGTAATAGTGCCGCCCAAAATAGCAGTGTACGACAGCGGTAATAATAGCTTTGAAGGGGAGTGATTAGGGTTGTCTTTTATCGCTGTAATAAGCGATGCAACAACGGCGGTATTGTTAGTAAACGACGATAAAAAGGCGGTTGATAACCCTAATTTTGTTACCGATTTTACTAAACTACCTTTAGATAGCGATTGCGCTAACTTTTGAATTAGGGTGGTTTTTTCTATTGCGGTCGACACTAACACCAATAGTACTAAGGTGATAAGCGACGGGTTAGCATAATTAATTAACATGCTTTCAAGATCGATTAGCCCTGCTAAGTAGCTGGTGCCAATGGCGCTTACAAATAACCATGCTGGATTAATACGGGTGCCAAAAAGGCACCCGACTAAGGTAAGCATAATGCCTGTTAAAACGAGCTGTTCTACCATGCTTTTAAATTCCTAACAGGCTAAAGTTAACTTATAACTTAGAAATATCAAGCGCTTGCCAATGCGGAAAGTGCTTGCGTACTAAGCTGTTAAATTCAACTTCAAATTCGCTAAAGTTACTTTGCTGTGCTTGGCTTTGCAGTACTTGTTCAATCATGCCCGCAGCAACGGTTAGGTTTGATAAGCGATCAATTAGTATAAACGAGCCTGTTTCGTGATTGCTGTGGTACTCGTCTGCCAAAATAGTTTCGGTTAGTTCAAGCGTTACAATCGCAATTTCGTTTAACTGCAGTGAGTCGCTAGTGCCGTGCTCAAGCGTGTTTACATCAATCGTGTAATCAATCTTTGTAACAATAGCTGAAGTGTTTTTGCTGCCTAGCTTTAGGTTATAGCTTTTACCTAATACTAATGGCGACTCATGCATCCACACAATTTTAGCTTGCAGCTGGTTAGTAACAACAGCCGTTGAATTTGCAGGTACTATTACGTCGCCTCGGCTAATATCAATTTCGTTATTTAGGGTAACGGTAATTGCTTGGCCTGCTTCTGCGCTGTCTAGGTTGCCATCAAAGGTAACAATTTCTTTAATGCTTGATGTTTTACCCGATGGTAATACTTTTATAGCATCGCCTACGTGTATCTTGCCCGATGTAAGTGTGCCCTGAAAACCACGGAAGTTTAAGTTAGGACGCACTACATATTGCACCGGTAGGCGCGCTTCAAAGCCTGTATCTGTTTCGGCTGCTGGCGAATCTTCTAATAATTCAAGTAGCGGCTTGTCGGTGTAATACGGTGTATGAGCAGAGCGAGTTACTACGTTGTCGCCTTTAAGCGCCGACATAGGCACAAACTTAATGTTTGATACGTTAAGTTGCTCAGCAAATTTAAGGTAATCGGCCTTAATTTTTTCATACACGGTTTCGTCAAAATCAACGATATCCATTTTATTAACGGCAACAACAAACTGCTTAATGCCCAGCGAGTCACAAATAAAGCTATGGCGCTTAGTTTGTACTTGTACGCCGTAACGCGCATCAACCAAAATAATGGCGACATCGCTTGTTGATGCACCTGTTACCATGTTACGCGTGTATTGCTCGTGCCCAGGTGTGTCGGCAATAATAAATTTACGCTTAGCCGTTGAAAAGTAACGGTACGCTACGTCAATGGTAATGCCTTGCTCGCGCTCAGCTTGTAGGCCATCAACTAATAATGCAAGGTCAAGATCTTCACCTGCATTACCTACTTTTTCGTTATCTTTATGAAGGGCTGCTAGCTGATCTTCATAAATTTGGTGGCTGTCGTGCAGTAGGCGGCCAATCAATGTTGATTTACCGTCATCTACGCTGCCACACGTAAGCATACGCAATAAGCTTTTATCTTGTTGGCGTGCTAGGTAGGCGTCTATGCCTATTTCTTTTACTTCGTTAAATGTATCGTTATTTTGGCTAGACATTAAAAATACCCCTCACGTTTTTTCTTCTCCATTGAGCCGGCTGAATCATGGTCGATAACACGACCTTCACGTTCAGATGACGTAGATAGCAGCATTTCTTCAATAATTTCGGTTAAAGTACTGGCTGTTGACTCAACTGCACCGGTAAGTGGGTAGCAGCCTAATGTACGAAAACGTACAGATTTCATTTGCGGTACTTCACCTTCGTTAAGTGGCATACGCTCATCGTCAACCATTATTAGGGTGCCGTCGCGATCAACAACAGGGCGCTCTTTTGCTAGGTAAAGCGGTACCATGTCGATGTTTTCTTGGTAAATGTATTGCCAAATATCAAGCTCAGTCCAGTTAGACAACGGGAAAACACGAATGCTTTCGCCCGGATTAACTTGGCTGTTATAAGTATTCCAAAGCTCAGGACGTTGGTTTTTAGGGTCCCAACGGTGGTGTTTGTCGCGGAACGAGTAAACACGTTCTTTTGCGCGTGACTTCTCTTCGTCGCGGCGTGCGCCACCAAATGCAGCATCAAAACCATATTTGTTAAGTGCCTGCTTTAAGCCTTGGGTTTTCATTATATCGGTATGTTTACCCGAGCCATGCGTAAACGGGCCTACACCCATTTCAATGCCTTCTGGATTTTTGTGTACCAGTAGGTCAAAACCGTATTCTTTAGCTATACGGTCGCGAAACTCAATCATTTCACGAAACTTCCAATTGGTGTCTACGTGCAATAACGGAAACGGAATTTTTGCAGGGTAAAATGCTTTACGCGCTAAGTGCAAAAGTACCGACGAATCTTTACCAATAGAGTAAAGCATTACTGGGTTCTCAAACTCAGCGGCGACTTCGCGCATGATTTTGATACTTTCAGCTTCTAGTTGCTGAAGGTGAGTTAAAGCCATTGTTAGTCGTCCTACTAAAATGATTAAAAGTTACAAATTTAAAATTCGGTTATGTATTTGATACATCTGTTAGCGGCTGTGCAAAGCTGCTTGTTTGTTCGTTTTTCCCAAACCACGCTAGTTGCGAGTGCAGGGCGGCTACTTCACCAATAATGAGTAGCGCAGGCGATATAATGCTGTTGCGTTCAATTAAGTCGGCAAGTTCGCCTAATTGGCCTGTTACTACACGCTGATTTTTGCGTGTACCGTTTTCGATAATGGCAACAGGTGTGTCGGCTTTACGGCCATGTTTTAAAAGCTCGCTTTGTATGTGCGGCGATTTAATTACGCCCATGTAAATAGCAAGCGTTTGATTTGCTTTTGCCAGCGATTGCCAATCAAGTTCTTGGCCGTCTTTTTTACAGTGGCCAGTTACAAATTGAATGGCTTGTGCGTGGTCACGATGCGTAAGTGGAATACCCGCATAAGCACTACAACCTGCAGCGGCTGTAATACCCGGTACAATTTGATAATTTACGTTGTTAGCAGCCAGTACTTGTACTTCTTCGCCACCACGGCCATAAATAAACGGATCGCCACCTTTAATGCGGCACACTTTTTTGCCTTGTTTAGCAAGGTCGACCAGCATTTGGTTGGTGTCGTCTTGAACAACACTATGATCGCCTAAACGTTTGCCTACACAAATAAGGTCAGCATCACGACGCACTAATTCCATAATTTCGTCAGACACTAAAAAGTCGTATACAACCACATCGGCTTGTTGCATAAGTTGCAGTGCTTTGAGTGTTAAAAGCTCTGGATCGCCTGGGCCTGCACCTACTACATATACTTCGCCTTCAGGTTCTGCTTTTGCATCTAGCATTTGCTCTAATTGCTGCTGTGCGGCTTGAGTATCACCGGTTTGCACTTTACTCACGACAGATGAGTCGAACACGCCTTCCCAAAATTGGCGGCGGTCTGAAAAATGTTTAAAGCGTTTTTTTACTTTGTCTCTAAAGCCACCGACAAGTGTTGCAAGTGGGCCAATATGATGCGGAATAAGGGTTTCGAGCTTTTCGCGTAAGCGACGTGCAAGTACCGGCGCTGTGCCTGCACTTGATATAGCAATCGTAATTGGGTCGCGGTCAACAATGGATGGGAATATAAACGTACATTTAGGTTGGTCATCAACCACGTTTACAAATACATTGCGGGCATTGGCAAGTTCAAATACGTTGTTGTTTACTTCATCGCGGTCGGTTGCTGCAATAACAAGCATTTTTCCATCGAGATGCGACTCATCAAAATAAGCATCAATAAGCGTTACTTCATTATTATGCGCATGCTCTTTTAGTTCGTCGCAAAACCAAGGCGCTACTAAAGTAACGCTCGCTCTCGCTTTTAAAAACGCGCGACATTTGCGTAATGCGACCTCTCCACCGCCAACAACCAATACTGGTTTGTTGTCGAGTTTGGTAAAGATAGGTAAATACTGCACGTTAATAAGACCCCTAAACAAATTCAAATATAAGAAAACGCTTTATTCTGATAAGCAGAATATAGCGGCTATCAATAAGTAAAAAATAATTAAAACCAAGTTGATATAACCAAAAGTTATAATAGGTGGGCTTTTTAGGCCTAAGAGTTAGTTAACAAGGGATTGCGCCGAGTTACAAGTAAAATAAACAGCTTATAGTGTTTGGTTATGAGCTATAGCGAGTTTGGTTTAATTTGTTAATATGGAGGCATATTCTATTTTGTACTCAAGAGGCAACGGAGCTCTAATGACACAACACCAAAAAGATGCCGCATTAGCAGTCGCACTGATGGATTTAACAAGCTTAAACACTAGCGATACCACCAAAAGCATTCAAGCGCTTGTTGATAGTATAAACCCGACGCTGGGCATGCCTGCCGCAGTATGTGTTTATAGCGACTTTGTTGATGATGCAAAAATAGCACTCGCAGCACGTGAGCTTAACCACGTAAAAGTTGCAACGGTTACTAACTTTCCAACAGGTGATGCGCCACTGAGTGATGTAATTAACGAAACACTTATTGCAATAGAGCGCGGCGCTGACGAAATTGATTTGGTTATTCCTTACAAAAAACTCATAGCGGGCGATGCTCAAACAGTACTTAGTTATGTAAGCGAAAGTAAAAAAGCATGTGGGTCGCGCGCGCAACTAAAAGTAATAATAGAAAGCGGTGAGCTAAAAACCGAAGCGCTAATAACACAAGCCACGAAGCTTGCAATTGAAGGTGGTGCCGATTTTGTAAAAACCAGTACGGGTAAAGTGGCCATTAATGCAACCCTTGAATCAACAGAAATTATGCTAACAGCCATTAAAAACTCGGATAAACGTGTGGGCTTTAAAGCTGCCGGTGGTGTTAAAACTGTTGCCGATGCCAGTGATTATTTAACGCTAGCACGCGCAATAATGGGTGATGATTATCTGCAAGCAAATACATTTAGGTTTGGTGCTTCAAGCTTGTTAAGTGACGTTTATACAATATTAAAAAGTAATTAAAGGAAAGATGATGAGAGCAAGAAACTCCGGGACACAAACATTGTTTAATAACCTATTTAAAGGTGCATTGGTTGTAGGAGTCGTTGGTTTTGGATTAACTGCATGTACTAACCCAAGCACACCCGCAGGTGAAGAAGGCTACGTATTCGAAAAGCCGCGTGTATTTGGTGAAGGTGGTTATCAAGGAACAATGAAGGGCCCATCTAATTACGGTATGTCATTACTGCGAAATGAAGTGGTAAACATCGATATGCGACCTAATACATATACCGAGACATTTAGAATCTTAGCGAATGATGATTTAAATATTAAATTTGATTTTCATGCTGTTATTGCTATTGAGAGTGGCTCTGTTAAAACTGTGGTAGAGCAGTACGGCGCCGAAAATTGGTATAAACGCTTTGTACGTGAAACTTTTAGAACGTATGTGCGCGATACAGTACAAAAATACGATAGTGGTGAGCTTAAAACAAATCGTGAGAAAATTGCGAAAGAAGTGACTCTGCGCCTGCAAAGTTATTTATCGACAACGCCGTTTAAACTTGCAAACGTTGTAGTAGGCAATATTAATTACCCCGATATTGTTGCTAATGCAGTTGAGAAAAAATTGGCAGCTCAGCAGCTATTATCGGAAAAAGAAACACAAAAAGAGATTGCCAAAAAAGACGCTGAAATTAGGGTTGAAGAAGCCAAAGGGATTGCTCAAGCTCAGAAGATCATTAACGCAACACTAACAGCTAATTACATTCAACATGAAGCTATTAATGCACAAATAAAAATGGCTGAGTCACCTAATCATACAACTGTTTATATTCCGGTAGGTAATAACGGAGTACCACTTGTTAAAGGCGCTAACTAGATAGTGAGTACTTGGGTAGCTCTTTTTATTAGCTACCCAAGTCAAAGCCATTAATTAAACTTAAACATGTTGCTTATACTTTCGAGGCTTGATTTGTTCGTTTTAGCAATACAACCACTATCATCAAGTGACTTTTTAGTTGTTTCATCAGCTAAACCCGTTACCTTTAGTTTTTTGTCTTGTTGGTACTCACGAAGTGCGATAACTGTTTTACGATCGTACTCAACATCCTGTGTTTCAAATTCTTCGTAATCAGGCTGGTTTCTTAGGTAACCCAAACATACTAAGCTTAGGCGCGACATTGCTAAATCCATCTTTTCATAATGTGGCATTCTATGAGTGGGTACATCAACTGTTACAGCGCTCTTGCTGGCTGTTTTTGCTTGTACAGCTGCCGGTGGCGGCGCAGTGTAACCCGATGCTAAAGTGTTATTACTGTTATAGCGATAGTAAGTATCTGGAATTTTAGTTTCTAAAAACTCAACCGCTTTAATAATAACTTCACGAAGGGCTTTTTCTTTAGGGGTATCAGACCATCCACTAATATTACCGCCAACAAGTGCGCCACCAAAGTTGGTTGCGGCTCCAGTAAAGTCAAAATCTTTACTGCCACCTTCAACACTTGTTGCAGCTAAAATGCGTGATGTGCGTGTATCTATTAGACGAAGATCAATCGCCATATGAGAGCCTGAGAAACCAGCGGATACAGAGCTAAATACATCACCCATAAAGCCGCCACTGCCAACACTTGCACCAGAGCTATCGTCATCAAATTCAGTTACCGCTGCAATAACGACTATTTCAGCGCCTTCAATCTCACCATAAGCGGCACCCGATGATGCACTAACGCGACCTGAGGCTGCTAGGTCTTGTTCTGATAAAACAGCATCAAGCGCTTGGCGCTCTAAAACAATAAAGCGATTTGTTGATACGAGTGCCGTAGTTAATTGATCAGCCATACCGTCCCCTATTTCTTTACGCCACCATTTTGAGTTGTTTGATTTGTCGGTAAAGCGTGCAACAGCAATACGAGCTTTGGGCCCATTGTATTGTTCTTGGGCGACAGTGTTTATGTCTGGTGAATTTTGACCTGACGTAACATTTGTGGAGGTGCTTTGACAAGCGCTCAGAGTGGTAGTTAATAGTGCCGTTAATAATAGTTTTTGTGGTGCTTTTAACATATGACTGTCCTTAATTAATATGCTTAAAGGAAATGCAGTGCATTACCTTTAATATTTAAATTCATGTTAATTTAGTTAAATCAGTAGGTTAATAATAGTACTGGTGCGAAATGTTTAGTCACACAGGCGAAATTTATCAGGATTGTTCGCGAAACTGTTTTGGGGACATATTATATTTTGCTTTAAAGCACCGGGCAAAGTAGCTTTGTGAATTAAAGCCAACTTGCTGTGCTACTAGGCCAATTGCAAGCTCACTATTTTTTAAAAGCTCTTGTGCAAATTCTAAACGAATATTTCGAATGTAATCGCTTGGTGTTAGGTTGTACAAGGCTTTCATTTTTAATTGTAAAGCGCGAGGGCTAAGGTAGAGCGCTGCTGCAAATTCTTCTACGCTAAATGCTTCGTCTTGGTAATGCTCTTTTACTGTCGTTTTTACACGCTCGGTAAATACATAATCTTTACTTTGCGCCATTTGTGGGTCGAGCTGGGTTGTTTGTGATAAAGCAGGTAGTTGTTGTTTTAAATGTTGATTAAGTACTTCTCTAATCGTTAATAACCCTTGAACACGGCTGAGTAACAGCTGCGGCTCAAAAGGTTTACTCAAATAGTCATCAGCAAGTAAGTCTAGGCCCTTTAATTTACTGTGCGTATCTGCCTTTGCTGAAAGTAATAACACCGGAATATGGCTAATAGCCGTGTCGGTGCGCAGTGCTTTAATAAACTGATAGCCATCCATAACGGGCATCATTACATCACTTATTACCAAGTCAGGCATTTCGTTTTTACATAAAGCTAAACCTAGCTCTCCGTTAGCTGCACTTATACACGTGAAGCTACTAATAAATAGTGACGTTATTAAATCACGCATTTCATCGTTGTCTTCAATAATAAGAATCTTATTACTTTTTACTGCACATAGATTATTATTTTTAGACACAGCAAGAGCAGTGAGGTTAGAGGTTTCGTCTGTTTGAGTTGTTGGGAGTGAAACAGTAAAACAACTTCCTTTGTTTAATTCACTTTTAAGTTCAATAGTTCCTCCATATTGCTCAACTAGCTGCTTCACCAGCGCTAAGCCAATACCGCTACCGCTTTGATTACTCGTATCTATACGTGTGAATCGTTGAAAAACGGTTTCAAGGTGCTCTTTATCTATACCAACACCAGTATCTGAGACTGTGATGATTAATGTTTGTTTTTGAGTTAATAGCTGAAGTAATACTTTGCCAGTGTTTGGAGTGTATTTTTGGGCGTTACTTAATAAGTTACTGATAATAGAAATTGTATGATTTAGCTCTAATTTAATGGGAATAGTTTTTTGTGTTAAATCTTCAAACTCGAACGTAATATTTTTTTGTTTAAATAAAGGGGTGAAATCTTCAATTAATTGTTCAACTACCGGCTTTATAGCATAGGGTGTGACGTGTTTCACTGCTGTGCTTGGGCGCTGACTGAGCTGTAAAAGTTGGTTTATTTGATCCAATAGCTTATAGCTATTACGTTGAATCATCGCTAGTTTTTGTTGGGTGTCTGAATCCTTATGGCTTTTTTGTAAACTCTCAAGTGGCGCTAATATTAAGCTCAATGGTGTTTTAAGTTCATGGCTAACATTATCTAATAGTTGGGTTTTTAAGTTGCTAAGTTCTTTCTCTTTTAAGTTTGCTTGCTCTGCAACGTTAGCTCTATACCTTGCTGTTATAATTAACCACATTATAAATAATACGATAATGATGTAAGTGACATAGGCAACATTGTTCTTCCACCAAGGTGGAGTAACTTTAAGCGCAACCATTGTTTTATCATCACTCCATTGACCGTATTGATCTTTAACTTTTACAATAAAGTGATAGCTTCCAGCGGGAAGTTGAGAATAACTAACTTGCCTCTGGTTTTTGTTTGCGTATAAAAACTGCTTATCTAACCCAGCTAACTTGTAAGCATATTGGTATTGAGAAGGGGGCTCTGCACTGTTTAAAGCAGAAAATTTAAAGCCTATAACACCATCTTCTTCTTTAAAAAAGAGTTTGTCTGTATAGCTTATAAGCTTAGCCGTTTGGGTCTTGTTTTTTATATATTGCTGCGTCGCGACTGACTGGTTATAAATAAGTAAGTCTGTAATAACGGGTTCTGGGGGTTGAGTTGCTAGGGTTAGTTTTAACGGATCAAATTGATTAAAACCGTTAATACCACCAAAAAATAGCTCGCCGTCATCTGCTTGAAAGGCGGCGCCTAAAATAAAAGAATGATGCTGTATACCGTTTGCGGGTAAAAAATGCTGCATTTGTTGGGTTTGAGGAGCGTAACGGGTTAGGCCTTGGTTGCTGCTTAGCCACAAGTAACCGCTGCTATCTTGTTTAATTGCAAAAATATTATCGTTAAGTAAGCCATCAAACTCTGTAATGTTTATTACTTTGTTTGTTTGGATATTTAATTTATTGAGCCCGCCAAAAGTACCTACCCATAAAGTGTTTTTATCTTGTAAATGCAAGGATGTAACCATGTCATGCGTTAAACTATTAGGCTTTTTAAGATCGCTTTGGTAATGAGTGAATGTTTCATCATGTAAAGAAAGTTTATTTAACCCTGCGCGGGTTCCTGCCCATATAGCGTTGTTGTCGCTGTCATAAGTAATACTAAAAACAGTATTATTTGAGATACTATTTTTATCTGCGGTGTATTTAAAATTTGTAACCTGTAAAGTATCGGGATTAAATCGCGTTAAGCCTTCGTTACTGCCCAGCCATAAATTACCACTTAGATCACCTTCGATTGCATAAATACGGTTACTACTGAGTTGATGGCTTTGCACAGTAAAAGCCGAAAAGTTATCATTAATTGGGTTGTAAAGCAGTAAACCACCTCCGTATGTGCCTATCCATACGCGTTTATTGGCATCTTCATAAAGACTAAATATATTGTTATTAGTTAAGCCTACATCTTGATTTTTATCTGTTTTATAGCGTTTAAATCCTGTGTCAGTTTGTTTGTTAAGTCCGTCGCGCGTACCCACCCAAAGTAAGTTGTTACTGTCGTTGAGTATTGCTCTTACAAAGTCATTCGAGATAGAAGCTGGGTTATTGCTTTGATGTTTTTGATGACCAAACTGAGCCTGTCTTTTATCATAGCGATGTAATCCATAGCCGTCTGTACCAATCCAAATAATGCCTTGAGGGTCTTGGTAAAGTGATAATAGGTGATCGTTAGCTAAGCCATGTTTTAAATCTGGAGAGTGAGTAAGTTGACGAAACTCGCTACTTAATAAATTATCTGTAGCTTGGTAATAAAGACCATGACCATAAGTGCTTACCCATAATTTTTTTTCATCATCAAAAAGTATATCTGTGACCCAAACATTTTTGAGTTGCTCAAAGTTATAAAATGCGAGTGTGTTTGAGTCAAAAACACTTAGACCAGTCTTACCTCCTATAATAAATTTGCCGTTTGCTGCTTTTTTTAATTGCCAGAGCTGTTCAGGGCTATTAGGTATATGTTCGAACCGATGTGTTTGTGTATCGAACTTAATCAGCCCGATACTACTTGCTAACCAAAGGTTTTTTTGATCATCAAAAAGAACATCCTTAAAAACAACATTTAAGTGATTCGTGCCCTGATAAGAAAATAATTCGGTAGTACCTGTGTATGTATCTAAACGAGTAAGTTGCCCTTTATCGTGACCAATCCAAATGATTTGTGGCGAATTAGAAGAAATTGATGAAATACGTTCGTTTGTAATAGGAGGGGCTGAGTACTGGTTAAAAACACTAAAACTTCCTGTTTCAGTATTTAATAAGTTAAGCCCATTACTTGTTGTAGCAAACCAAATGTGGCCGTTTCCTAAATTCAGGCAGTCCGTAATCCAATTTCCCGAAATACTAGGTTGTGAAGGATTGAATTTATAGTGCTTAAATTCATACCCATCAAATCGGTTTAAGCCACCTTGGGTAGCAAACCAATGAAACCCTTTTTCATCAGTGGTACTGCAGGTAATTGAATTTTGTGATAAACCTTGTTCATTTGTATATGTATCTAAGTACAATGGCAGGGCATAAGAACTAATATGAAATAATAATAAAAAGCTAATAATTTTATATCTTATGATTGTTTTTATTGCTTTCACAGACTTCCCATCTAATTGTGAGTCCCTATAATTTGGACAATCATAAACTGCTTTTTAATCAATGTTAAGATTGATTTTTTAATGCAATGCCGAGATTTTCCAATGTGGGTATCTTTTAGGCTTGTGTTAATGGACTGCGTAAGTATAATAGGCATCCACTTTGCAGGGGCGTAGTTCCAATTGGTAGAACAGCGGTCTCCAAAACCGATGGTTGGGAGTTCGAATCTCTCCGCCCCTGCCAGTTTTACTTGTGGTTTGAGTAGTCTGAGATTAAAAACCGGTTTAAATTAAGTCTGTTTTTAAGTTTAGATTTTAATGGATTAACCTTACCGTAGTGTAGGGTTGTTGTGTCTGTAGTTAAGGTAATAATATTATGAGCACGAATGTAGAAACACCATCAAGTGCGATGGAGTCAGTAAAGTGGTTAGTAGCAATCGCGCTACTTGCAGGCGCAGTTGTTGGTAATCACATGTATGCAGATCAATCTGTACTACTACGTGCTATCGGCGTTGTTGTTGCAATAGCGGCCGGATTAGCAATTGCCTCGCAAACATTTAAGGGACGTAACTTTCTTGCTTTCGCTAAAGAAGCTCGAATTGAAGTACGCAAAGTTATTTGGCCAACGCGCCAAGAAACTACCCACACGACATTAATTGTAATGGTTGCAACAGTGATTATGGCACTTATCCTTTGGGGATTAGATGGCATTTTATTCCGCGCTGTAGGCTTTTTAACTGGATTGGAGATCTGATCCCATGTCGGATGAGAACGAGAACAAAGAAATTAAGTTACGTTGGTATGTAGTACAAGCCTTTTCTGGTTACGAAAAGCGTGTAGCTCAAACGTTAACTGAACACATTAAAATCGAAGGTCTTGAATCGAGCTTTGGTGAGATACTAGTACCAACTGAAGAAGTTGTTGAGATGCGCGCTGGCCAAAAGCGTAAATCTGAGCGTAAATTCTTTCCAGGTTATGTATTAGTACAAATGGATATGAATGACGCAAGCTGGCACTTAGTGAACAGCACTGAACGTGTAATGGGCTTTATTGGTGGAACGTCTGATCGTCCTGCTCCAATAACTCCTAAAGAAGCAGAACGCATTCTTAATCGCCTTCAAGAAAATGCTGAAGCACCTAAACCTGCTACATTATTTGAACCAGGTGAAGTTGTTCGCGTTACAGACGGACCATTTGCAGATTTCAGTGGTGTAGTTGAAGAAGTTGACTACGAAAAGAGCCGCGTAAAAGTATCTGTACTTATTTTTGGTCGTTCTACGCCAGTTGAGCTTGAATTCGGTCAAGTTGAGCAAGATAAGTAATTGATTAAAAAAGCTTCGCTAATTTTTATTTAAATTTTGGCATGAAGCTTGAAAAAGGCCGCTGATTAACTTATAATCAGCGGCCTTTTTGTATTAAGGTAAAATTTATTTTTACTGTGCAAAAAGTACGAAACCAATTTTTAAACTGGGAAGCCGTTAGAGTACGCGTCCTCGCGCGCACAAGGCTGAGACCCACCAAATGAGGTATTTATAATGGCTAAAAAAGTTGAAGCTCTAATCAAGCTACAAGTTGCCGCTGGTATGGCTAATCCTAGTCCTCCAGTAGGTCCTGCACTAGGTCAACACGGTGTAAACATCATGGAATTCTGTAAAGCGTTTAACGCACGTACAGAGTCTATCGAAAAAGGCGCTCCAGTTCCTGTAGTGATCTCTGTTTACGGTGACCGTTCATTTACGTTCGACATGAAAACGCCACCTGCTGCTTACTTACTTAAGAAAGCTGCTGGTATCAAGTCAGGCTCAGGCCGTCCTAACACTGATAAAGTAGGCACAGTAACTCGTGCTCAACTTGAAGAAATTGTTGAGACAAAACGAACTGACCTTACAGCTGCCGATATGGACGCAGCGGTTCGCACTATCGCAGGTTCTGCGCGTGCGATGGGCTTGAACGTAGAGGACTAAGAAATGGCTAAATTAACTAAACGTATGCGTACTATCCGCGAAAAAGTGGAAGTAACAAAAGATTACGAAATCAATGAAGCAGTTGCTCTTTTAAAAGAGTTAGCGACAGCTAAATTCGTAGAAAGTGTTGACGTTGCCGTTAACCTTGGTATCGATGCTCGTAAATCTGATCAAAACGTTCGTGGTGCTACTGTACTACCTAACGGTACTGGTCGTGACGTTCGTGTTGCTGTATTCACACAAGGCGCTAATGCAGAAGCTGCAAAAGAAGCCGGTGCTGAATTAGTAGGCATGGAAGATCTTGCTGAACTAGTTAAAAAAGGCGAGATGAACTTTGACGTTGTTGTTGCATCACCAGACGCTATGCGTGTTGTTGGTCAACTAGGTCAAATCTTAGGCCCACGTGGTCTAATGCCAAACCCTAAAACTGGTACTGTAACGCCTAACGTTGCAGAAGCAGTTAAAAATGCTAAAGCAGGTCAAGTACGTTACCGTAATGACAAAAATGGCATCATCCATACTACTATTGGTAAGGTTGATTTCACTGCAGAGCAATTACAACAAAACCTTGAGTCTCTAATTGTTGCGCTTAAGAAGGCTAAACCTTCTCAAGCTAAAGGTATTTACTTGAAGAAAGTAACTATCTCTACAACAATGGGCGCAGGCGTTTCTGTTGACCAAAACACTTTAAGCACAACTGTAGCTTAATCAGTGTTTACATGGCGTGAAATTTGTACTATAATTTCGCGCCATTTTGTTGATTAATTTATTAATTGGCAAAGTAAAGAATTCGGGTTGAAGTCCATAATTTCGTTAAGCCTTCGGGGTTAACGATAAATTGGGCTTCCGTCCAAGACCGTAGGTGGCTTCGGCCTTAATATTCACCTACGTAGACGGTGTAGACCCCAGATAGATTTTTCCTAATCCTTCTGGCTCTCGCCGTAAAAAGCATCTCTACCTTGTTTGGTAGGGAAGAGTAGAACAGGGGAATCCGATAATCGGTATCCCCATTAAACCAGGAGTAACACCCATGGCTTTAAATCTTCAAGGCAAAAAAGCAATAGTTGCTGAAGTCAACGAAGCAGCCAATGGTGCTCTATCTGCAGTTGTTGCAGATTCTCGTGGTGTAACAGTTGGCGCAATCACTGCCCTTCGTAAAGAAGCTCGTGCAAATGGTGTTTGGATGAAAGTTGTCCGTAACACTTTAGCAAAACGTGCTCTTGAAGGAACAGATTTTGAGTGTCTTTCTGATTCATTTGTTGGTCCAAGCTTAATCGCTTTCTCATCAGAGCACCCAGGTGCTGCTGCGCGTATCTTTTCAGATTTCGCGAAAAAGAATGAGAAATTCGAGCTTAAAACGGCCGCTTTTGAAGGAAATGTTGTTGATGCAGCAATGCTTGCTACATTACCTACATACGACGAAGCTGTTGCACGCTTAATGAGTGCTATGAAAGAAGCGTCTGCTGGCAAATTGTGTAAAACAATTGAAGCAGTACGTGTACAGAAAGAAGAGCAAGCTGCTTAATTTTAAGCTGTTTAATCTCACTTTCGGTGTAAAATTTATTTGGACGTAATGTCCGTTAATTATTAGGAAATTTGTAATGTCTGTATCTAAAGACCAAATCCTTGACGCAATTGCTGAAATGTCAGTAATGGACGTTGTTGCTCTTATCGAAGCAATGGAAGAAAAATTCGGCGTAACTGCTGCAGCTGCAATGGTAGCTGGTCCAGCTGCTGAAGCTGCTGAAGAGAAAACAGAATTTGACGTAATCCTTACTGGCGCTGGCGCTAACAAGGTTTCTGCAATCAAAGCTGTTCGTAGCGCAACTGGCCTTGGCCTTAAAGAAGCGAAAGCTCTTGTTGAAGCTGCTCCTACACCTGTTAAAGAAGGTGTATCTAAAGAAGAAGCTGAAGCACTTGCAAAAGATCTTACTGAAGCTGGTGCTGAAGTTGAGGTTAAGTAATTTAGCTTTTGCTAAGTTCGCTGCCTGAGAAATCAGGCAAGGGCTGGTGATTATTTAATCACCGGCCTTTTTGCGCTATAGAGTGATGCACTCTTTTAGTTCAAATAAAATCTGATTTTTTCTTTACTTTCAACGCTTTATAGTTTGCTAGTGTTAAAGTGGGATCTAATTAGAACAACAGTTAAATGTTGTAAAATCTTGGCATAGCTGCCAGTTAAGTCTGTTCTTACAAGAACAGGTCGGGTCAAAGATCAGCAAGCTGAGGAACCCCATGGCTTACTCTTATTCTGAAAAGAAACGTATCCGTAAGGATTTTGGTAAACGTCCACAAGTTTTGGATATACCTTTTTTACTGTCTACACAGTTAGAATCGTTTAAAAAATTCTTAGTGCCGGACGCTGATGGCGATCATGGTTTGGAAGCTGCCTTCCGTTCTGTGTTCCCTATTAAAAGCTACTCGGGAAATTCTGAGCTTCAATACGTAAGTTACCGTATTGGTGAGCCAGTTTTCGATGTAAAAGAATGTCAAATTCGCGGTGTGACTTATTCTGCTCCACTTCGCGTGAAACTGCGTCTTGTTGTTATGGACAAAGAAGCACCAGGCACAGTTAAAGACATTAAAGAGCAAGAAGTTTACATGGGCGAAATTCCGCTCATGACAGATACCGGTACTTTTGTAATCAATGGTACAGAGCGTGTTATCGTTTCTCAGCTACACCGTAGCCCTGGTGTATTCTTTGATAACGACCGCGGTAAAACCCATTCATCGGGTAAAGTATTATATAACGCACGCGTTATACCTTACCGTGGTTCATGGTTAGACTTCGAATTTGATGCAAAAGATAACTTATATGTACGTATTGACCGTCGTCGTAAATTACCGGCGTCTATCATCCTACGTGCACTAGAGTATTCTAGCGAACAAATCCTAGATATGTTCTTCGATAACACTACGTTTGAAGTAACGAATGGTAAAGTTCTTATGGAACTTGTACCTTCGCGTTTACGTGGTGAAACTGCCGCTTTTGATATCAAGAGCGAAGACGGTGAAGTATTTGTTGAAAGCGGTCGTCGTGTTACGGCTCGCCACATCAAGAGCATCGAAAAGAAAGGCATTAAGCAATTAGAAGTACCACATGAGTACATCATTGGCCGTATTGTAGCTAAAAACTATGTTGATGAGTCAACTGGTGAAGTTATTGCAAATGCAAATGACGAGCTAACTCTAGAGCTAATGGCTGAATTGGTTAAAGCCGGTTACACTAAAATTGATACGTTATATATCAATGAAGTGGACAGCGGTGCTTACATGTCAAATACATTAAACATTGACTCTGCAAGCAGCCGTTTAGAAGCACTAGTAGAAATTTACCGCATGATGCGCCCAGGCGAGCCACCGACGAAAGACGCGGCTGAAGCCTTATTCCAGAACTTGTTCTTCTCTGAAGAACGTTATGACTTATCTACTGTAGGTCGTATGAAGTTCAATAGCCGTGTTGGTTACGATACAGACACAGGCCCTGGTACATTAAGCAAAGAAGACATCGTGTCTGTTATGAAAGTATTAATTGCTATTCGTAACGGTCAAGGCGATGTTGATGATATCGATCACTTAGGCAACCGTCGTATACGTAGTGTTGGCGAAATGGCTGAGAACCAATTCCGTGTTGGTCTAGTACGTGTTGAACGTGCTGTACGTGAGCGTTTAAGCTTAGGTGACCTTGACGCAATAATGCCACAAGATCTTATTAACGCTAAGCCTATTTCGGCAGCTGTTAAAGAGTTCTTCGGCTCGTCTCAGTTATCACAGTTTATGGACCAAAATAACCCACTATCAGAAGTTACGCATAAACGTCGTATCTCTGCATTAGGTCCGGGCGGTCTAACTCGTGAACGCGCAGGCTTTGAAGTACGTGACGTTCACGTAACTCACTATGGTCGCGTATGTCCAATCGAGACTCCTGAGGGTCCAAATATCGGTCTAATTAACTCGTTGTCTACGTACGCACGTACAAATGACTACGGTTTCTTAGAAACACCTTACCGCAAAGTGGTAGACGGTGTTGTAACTGATGAAGTTGATTATTTATCAGCCATTGAAGAAGGTCAGTTTGTTATCGCACAGGCGAACTCAAACTTAACTGAAACCAATGAGTTTGTTGATGAACTTATCCCATGTCGTCACAAAGGTGAATCTACCTTTATGGGTCGCATGGACCAGCAGTATATGGATGTATCACCACAACAGGTGATCTCTGTAGCGGCAGCACTTATCCCGTTCCTAGAACACGATGATGCTAACCGTGCATTGATGGGTTCAAACATGCAACGTCAAGCAGTACCAACATTGAAAGCGGATAAGCCGTTAGTAGGTACTGGTATTGAGTTAACACTAGCGAAAGATTCTGGTGTAACTATCGTTGCTAAACGTGGTGGTGAAGTAATGTATGCTGACGCAAGTCGCATCGTTGTAAATGTACATGAAGAAGAACGCATTCCTGGTGAAGCGGGCATCGACATCTACAACTTAACCAAATACACACGTTCAAACCAAAATACATGTATTAACCAAAAACCAACTTGTATGGTTGGCGAACCGGTTACTCGTGGTGACGTGTTAGCAGATGGTCCTTCGACTGACTTAGGTGACTTAGCCCTTGGTCAAAACCTTCGCGTGGCATTCATGCCATGGAACGGTTATAACTTCGAAGATTCAATCTTGTTATCAGAGCGCGTAGTTGAAGAAGATCGTCTAACGACTATCCATATTCAAGAACTACAGTGTGTTGCCCGTGATACTAAATTAGGTCCAGAAGAGATCACTGCAGATATCCCGAATGTGGGTGAGTCTGCGCTAGGCAAGCTTGATGAATCAGGCGTTGTATATATTGGTGCTGAAGTTAAAGGCGGCGATATCCTAGTAGGTAAAGTGACTCCTAAAGGCGAGACACAGCTTACACCTGAAGAGAAGCTACTGCGTGCTATCTTCGGCGAAAAAGCGTCTGACGTTAAAGACAGCTCTTTACGTGTACCAAATTCTGTAACTGGTACTGTAATTGACGTGCAAGTTTTCACCCGTGATGGTGTTGAAAAAGATAAACGCGCGTTAGAAGTTGAAGACATGCAGCTTCGCGAAGCGAAGAAAGACTTCAACGAAGAGTTCCGTATTTTAGAAGCAGGCGTTTTAGACCGTGCACGTAAGCTACTTATAGCTGCTGGTTTTGATGAAGATAAACTTGCATCTCTAAATGCTGAAAAAGTACTTACGCAAAGCCTTGCTGAAGAAGACAAGCAAGCTGAGCTTGAGCAACTAGCTGCACAGTACGATGAACTTAAAGCTGAATACGATAAGAAGTTTGAAAACAAACGTCGTAAAATTACCCAAGGTGATGACTTAGCACCAGGCGTACTTAAGATTGTTAAAGTATACCTAGCTGTTAAACGTCGTATCCAACCGGGTGATAAAATGGCGGGTCGTCATGGTAACAAAGGTGTTATCTCGACTATCGTACCAGTAGAAGATATGCCTTACGATGACAAAGGTCGTACGGTAGATATCGTATTGAATCCACTAGGTGTACCATCACGTATGAACATCGGTCAGATCCTTGAAACACATATGGGTCTTGCTGCACGTGGTATCGGTGAACGTATTGAAGAGATGATGAAAGAGCAACGTGAGCTTCATGAGCTACGTGACTTCATCAAGCAAGCATACGAAATTGGCGAATCTCGCCAAGTTGTAGATATTGCTAGCTTCACTGATGACGAAATTCGTCGTCTAGCTGAAAACTTAAAAGGTGGTTTACCAATAGCTACACCTGCATTTGATGGCGCGAAAGAAAGCGAAATCAAAGACATGCTTGAGCTTGCGGGCTATCCTCGTAGTGGTCAGGTTACACTTTATGATGGCCGTACTGGCGATCAGTTTGAACGTCAAGTAACTGTTGGTTACATGTACATGCTTAAACTTAACCACTTGGTTGACGATAAGATGCACGCACGTTCTACTGGTTCTTACAGCCTTGTTACTCAGCAGCCGCTGGGTGGTAAAGCACAGTTCGGTGGCCAGCGTTTTGGTGAGATGGAAGTATGGGCACTTGAAGCTTATGGTGCTGCTTACACTCTACAAGAAATGCTAACAGTGAAATCGGATGACGTGAACGGTCGTACTAAGATGTATAAAAACATCGTTGATGGTAACCATAAAATGGAACCAGGTATGCCAGAATCGTTCAACGTATTGTTGAAAGAAATCCGCTCACTGGGTATCAACATCGAGTTGGAAGAAAATTAAGCCAATTAGATGCTGCAGTTAACGCTGCAGCATCTGTTACGGCTGAATAGAATGTAGGGACGAGACTATCCGTCCTCAAGATTAACTCCGACAGGAGAGCTAAGGTGAAAGACTTACTTAAGTTTCTGAAGCAACAAAATAAGACCGAAGAATTCGATGCAATTCGCATTGGTCTTGCTTCACCAGACATGGTTCGTTCATGGTCATACGGTGAAGTAAAGAAACCTGAGACTATTAACTACCGTACTTTCAAGCCTGAGCGCGATGGCTTATTCTGTGCCCGTATTTTCGGCCCAGTGAAAGATTATGAGTGTTTATGTGGTAAATATAAACGCCTTAAACACCGTGGTGTGATCTGTGAAAAGTGTGGCGTTGAAGTAACACTCACTAAAGTGCGACGCGATCGTATGGGTCATATCGACCTTGCGAGCCCAGTTGCACATATATGGTTTTTAAAATCATTACCGTCACGTATTGGCTTAATGCTAGATATGACGCTTCGTGATATTGAACGTGTTCTTTACTTCGAATCATTCGTAGTAACTGAACCTGGTATGACAACGCTTGAGCGTGGTCAGTTATTAGGTGAAGAAGAATACTTAGATTCACTAGAAGAGCACGGTGATGAGTTTGAAGCTAAGATGGGTGCTGAAGCAGTTTTAGACTTGCTTCGTGAACTTGATCTTGCTCAATTAATTGCTGAGATGCGTGAAGAGTTACCAACAATTAACTCTGAAACTAAGCGTAAAAAAATCACTAAACGTCTTAAGTTAATGGAATCGTTCCACCAATCAGGTAATAACCCTGAGTGGATGATCATGACAGTACTTCCAGTATTGCCACCTGATCTACGCCCATTAGTACCATTAGACGGTGGTCGTTTTGCGACATCTGATCTAAATGACCTTTACCGTCGTGTTATTAACCGTAATAACCGTCTTAAGCGTCTACTAGATTTAGCAGCACCAGACATTATTGTACGTAACGAAAAACGTATGTTACAAGAAGCGGTAGATGCGCTACTTGATAACGGTCGTCGTGGTCGTGCAATTACAGGTTCTAACAAACGTCCTCTTAAATCTCTTGCTGATATGATCAAGGGTAAGCAAGGTCGTTTCCGTCAGAACTTACTTGGTAAGCGTGTGGATTATTCAGGCCGTTCTGTAATCACAGTTGGTCCTACACTTAAGCTTCACCAATGTGGTCTTCCGAAGAAGATGGCACTAGAGCTATTCAAACCATTCATCTATGGCAAATTAGAACGTCGCGGCATGGCTACGACAATCAAAGCTGCTAAGAAGATGGTTGAACGTGAAGTTCCGGAAGTATGGGATGTACTTGACGAAGTAATTCGTGAACATCCAGTATTACTTAACCGTGCACCAACACTTCACCGTTTGGGTATCCAAGCGTTTGAACCTGTGCTTATCGAAGGTAAAGCGATTCATTTGCATCCATTAGTATGTGCGGCTTACAACGCCGATTTCGATGGTGACCAAATGGCGGTACACGTACCGTTAACAATCGAAGCGCAGCTTGAAGCTCGTGCATTGATGATGTCAACAAACAACATTCTATCTCCTGCGAATGGTGAGCCAATCATCGTTCCTTCACAGGATGTTGTATTGGGTCTTTATTACATGACTCGTGACCGCATTAACGCTAAAGGCGAAGGCGCGATATTTAAAGATCCAAAAGAAGCAGAAAAAGCATACCGCAGTGGCAATGCAGACCTTCACGCAATTGTGAAAGTACGTATTAGCCAATCAGTTAAAAACGAAGACGGCGTAGTAGAAGATACTATTACTGTTATCGATACAACTGTTGGTCGTGCGATTCTGTCTCTAATTTTACCTAAAGGCATGCCGTTTGCGTCAATCAACCAGCCGCTAGGTAAAAAGCAGATTTCTGGCTTATTGAATGAGTGTTACCGTCGTCTAGGTCTTAAAGATACAGTTATCTTTGCTGACCAAGTTATGTACACCGGTTTCCATTATGCAATGAAGTCAGGTGTTTCTATCGGTATTGATGACTTAGTTATCCCACCGGTTAAAGCACAGATAATTGAATCAGCTGAAGCTGAAGTTACTGAAATCAACCAACAATTCCAATCAGGTCTTGTAACGGCTGGTGAAAAGTACAACAAAGTTATCGATATCTGGTCACGTGTAAACGAAAACTTATCACGTGAGATGATGTCTAACTTGTCGAAAGACACAGTTATCAATGCACAAGGTGAAGAAGTAGAGCAACCGTCATTTAACTCAGTGTTTATGATGGCCGACTCAGGTGCTCGTGGTAGTGCTGCACAGATTCGTCAGTTGGCGGGTATGCGTGGTCTAATGGCACGTCCAGATGGTTCAATCATCGAGACTCCAATCACAGCTAACTTCCGTGAAGGTCTAAACGTACTTCAGTACTTCATCTCAACGCATGGTGCGCGTAAAGGTCTTGCCGATACAGCACTTAAAACAGCAAACTCGGGTTACCTAACGCGTCGTCTAGTAGACGTTGCACAAGATTTGGTAATCAATGAAGATGACTGTGGCACAGAAGATGGCTTAACAATGAAACCGCTTATTGAAGGTGGTGATGTTGTAGAAGCACTTCGTGAACGTGTTCTAGGTCGTGTTGTTGCTGAAGATATTGTGATTCCAGGTACTAATACAGTGCTTGTTGAACGTAATATCATGCTAGACGAAAAACTGTGTGATCTTTTAGAAGAGCATTCAGTAGATGAAGTTCGTGTACGTTCTGTTATCACTTGTGATAATGACTTTGGTGTTTGTGCTAACTGTTATGGTCGTGACCTAGCACGTGGTCATATCATCAACGCTGGTGAATCAGTGGGTGTTATCGCGGCACAGTCAATTGGTGAGCCGGGTACACAGTTAACAATGCGTACCTTCCACATCGGTGGTGCGGCATCTAGAGCGTCTGCAGAAAATAATGTACAAGTTAAAACTAACGGTACATTAAAACTTCATAACTCTAAGTACGTATTAAACACAGACGGTAAGATTGTTATTACCTCTCGTTCTACGGAAATTACTATCATTGATAGTCATGGTCGTGAGAAAGAGCGTTATAAAGTACCTTACGGTGCGGTATTAACAGTGCAAGACAATGCTGAAGTTCTAGGTAACGATATCGTTGCTACTTGGGACCCGCATAGTCACCCAATCGTTCTTGAGCATAAATCAAAAGTATCGTTCAGCGATATCGATGATTCAAATACTGAAGCACAGACTGATGAGCTAACTGGTTTAACCCGTGTAGTTGTAAAAGATCTTGCTAAAGTAAATACGAAAGAACCAAAGCTTATCATCGAAAGTGAAGAGCGCGGTCTGCAAGAAACACGTCTTCCTTCATTCACGACGATTGAAGTTATTGACGGCGTTACAGCAAACCCAGGTGACGTGTTAGCACGTATTCCGCAAGAAGGTTCGAAAACTCGTGATATCACGGGTGGTCTACCACGCGTAGCCGACTTATTTGAAGCTCGTAAGCCAAAAGAACCAGCTATATTAGCTGAAGTAACTGGTACAATTAGCTTCGGTAAAGAGACTAAAGGTAAGAAGCGTTTAGTTATTACTCCAGCTGAAGGTGATCATTACGAAGAGATGATTCCTAAATGGCGTCAACTTAACGTGTTTGAAGGTGAGCAAGTGTCTAAAGGTGAAGTTATCGCCGATGGTCCTGAATCACCGCATGACATCTTACGCCTACGTGGTGTGACTCATGTTGCTAACTATATCGTTAACGAAGTGCAAGAGGTTTACCGTTTGCAAGGCGTTAAGATCAATGACAAGCACATTGAAACAATTATCCGTCAAATGTTACGTAAATGTACCATTATGCACGGCGGTGATACTGACTTCTTAGCCGGTGAGCAAATCGAAGTGGCGCGCGTTAATATCGCAAACCGTGACCTTGAAAAACAAGGTAAGATACCAGCTAAGTTTGAAATCCAGTTAATGGGTATCACAAAAGCATCACTAGCAACAGAATCTTTCATCTCTGCAGCGTCTTTCCAAGAGACAACACGTGTTCTTACAGATGCGGCAGTGAATGGTAAGAGCGATGAGCTTCGCGGTCTTAAAGAAAACGTAATTGTGGGTCGTTTGATCCCAGCCGGTACCGGTTTTGCGTATCATCAAGAACGTATGGCTCGCCGTAAACAAAGCAAAGTAGTAGTAGAAGAGCAAACAGTAAGTGCAGAAGAGGCAACTCAAGCACTTACAGACGCTCTAAATGCTGATTTGTCTGGAAATCAATAAACTGTTCTTAATCAATAGATTAAGTGATCGCAAGTCAGTTATATGCTGTCTTGCGGTTAGTTTAGGTTGACAGGTTAAACTTTGCTCATTAAAATTCCGCCACCCATTTACTTGTGTGCTTAATGCAGGCTCGTAAATAAAGGGCGGATTTTTTATTTTTTTCAGTAGTAATTTTAATTTCAGGAGCTATTTAAATGGCAACTATTAACCAGCTAGTGCGTAAGCCACGCCGTAGCAAGGTTACGAAAAGTAACTCAGCTGCACTAAAAGCGTGTCCGCAAAAGCGCGGTGTATGTACTCGCGTATATACAACTACACCTAAGAAACCAAACTCGGCGTTACGTAAAGTAGCACGTGTACGTTTAACTAACGGTTTCGAAGTAACTTCATACATTGGCGGTGAAGGTCATAACCTTCAAGAGCATAGTGTAATCCTAATCCGTGGTGGTCGTGTTAAAGATTTACCAGGTGTGCGTTTTCACACTGTTCGTGGTGCACTTGACTGTGCAGGCGTTAGCGATCGTCGTCAAGCTCGTTCTAAATACGGTGCAAAACGCCCTAAAGGCTAATTGTTTTCCGTTAGTAAGGCCAAGCACTAAATATTTATAATTATTGTTTTGGGTGATTGACTCGAAAGAGCAAACCTGAATAAACCGGAGATACAAAATGCCTAGAAGACGCGTAATCGGTCAACGTAAAATTCTTCCAGATCCTAAGTTCGGATCGGAACTTCTTGCTAAATTCGTTAACATCGTGATGTTAGACGGCAAGAAATCTACTGCTGAAAAAATTGTTTATGGTGCGCTAGACGTGGCTGCTGAGAAATCAGGCAAGTCGCACCTAGAAATCTTTGAAACTGCACTTGATAACATCCGCCCACAGGTAGAAGTTAAATCTCGCCGTGTTGGTGGTTCAACTTATCAAGTACCAGTTGAAGTACGTCCAGTTCGTCGTAACGCATTAGGTATGCGTTGGTTAGTAGACGCTGCACGTAAGCGTGGCGAAAAATCTATGGGCTTACGTTTAGCTCAAGAAATCGTTGACGCTTCTGATAATAAAGGCACTGCGGTTAAGAAACGTGAAGACGTTCACCGTATGGCTGAAGCGAATAAAGCATTCGCTCATTACCGTTGGTAATCTGTCTTTAACCTTTAAGAGGATCATATGGCACGTACAACTCCACTTGAGCGCTATCGTAATATAGGTATTGTCGCTCACGTAGATGCAGGCAAAACCACCACAACAGAACGTGTTCTGTTCTACACGGGTCTTTCTCATAAGATCGGTGAAGTACATGATGGCGCTGCAACTATGGATTGGATGGAGCAGGAACAAGAGCGTGGTATTACAATCACTTCTGCTGCAACAACGTGTTTTTGGAAAGGGATGGATGCTCAATTTGACGCCCATCGTATCAATATTATTGATACTCCAGGACACGTAGATTTCACTATCGAAGTAGAGCGTTCTTTACGCGTATTAGATGGTGCGGTAGTTGTTCTTTGTGCTTCATCTGGTGTACAGCCGCAAACTGAGACAGTTTGGCGTCAAGCGAACAAATACGAAGTTCCGAGAATGATCTTCGTAAATAAAATGGATCGCACGGGCGCTGACTTCTTAGCTGTGGTTAGCCAGGTGAAATCTCGTCTTGGAGCAACGCCTGTTCCAATTCAGTTGCCTGTAGGCGCTGAGGACGACTTTAAAGGTGTTATTGACCTTATAAAAATGAAAGTGATTAACTGGAACGAAGCGGACCAGGGTATGACTTTCTCTTATGAGGCAATACCGGCAGAACTTCTGGAATTAGCTGAAGAATGGCGCTCTCACTTAGTTGAAAGCGCTGCTGAAGCAACAGAAGAACTAATGGATAAATACTTAGAAGGTGAAGAGTTAAGTGAAGCAGAAATTAAAAATGCTTTACGCCAACGAACATTAGCTAATGAGATTGTTCCAGTTACTTGTGGTAGCGCATTTAAAAACAAAGGTGTTCAAGCTGTGCTTGATTGCGTTGTTGAATATATGCCCTCACCAGAGCAAGTGAAACAAATCCAAGGTATCTTAGAAAATGGTACTGAGGAAGAACGTCCAGCTAATGATAAGGCGCCGTTTGCTGCACTCGCTTTTAAGATTGCAACAGACCCGTTTGTTGGAACCTTGACCTTTTTCCGTGTTTACTCTGGTACTGTTAAACAGGGTGACACGGTATATAATCCAGTAAAAAGTAAGCGTGAGCGACTTGGCCGTATCGTACAGATGCATTCAAACTCTCGTGAAGAGATCAAAGAAGTTTTCGCAGGCGACATCGCGGCAGCTATTGGTCTTAAAGACGTAACAACAGGTGAAACACTGTGTGATCCGAATTCTATTATTACGCTTGAGCGTATGGAATTCCCTGAACCAGTAATCTCTATTGCGGTTGAGCCTCGCACTATAGCTGACCAAGATAAGATGGGTATCGCGCTGGGTAAACTAGCTGCTGAAGACCCTTCTTTTCGAGTACAAACTGACGAAGAATCAGGCCAGGTTATAATCTCTGGCATGGGTGAACTTCACCTAGATATCATCGTCGACCGTATGAAACGTGAATTCAGTGTTGAATGTAACGTTGGTAAGCCGCAGGTCTCATACCGAGAAGCTATTCGTTCAACTGTTAAGGTTGAAGGGAAGTTTATACGTCAGTCAGGTGGTCGTGGTCAATATGGTCACGTTTGGATTAAACTTGAACCGATGGATATTACGGATGATGAGTCACCAATTTACGAGTTCGTTAACGAAACCGTAGGTGGTTCTGTTCCTAAAGAGTTCGTCCCTGCGGTAGACAAAGGTATCCAAGAGCAAATGTCTCAAGGTGTACTGGCAGGCTACCCATTACTTGGCGTTAAAGCGACTTTATATGATGGTTCATTCCATGATGTAGATTCGAATGAAATGGCATTTAAAATAGCAGGTTCACTGGCAATGAGAGATGGGGCGCTTAAAGCTAACCCTGTACTACTAGAGCCAGTAATGAAGGTTGAAGTACTCACTCCTGATTCAAATATGGGTGATGTAGTTGGCGACTTAAACCGTCGCCGCGGCATAATCGAAGGCATGGAAGATGCATTAGGTGGACTTAAGCAAATTAATGCGCAGGTTCCTCTTTCTGAAATGTTTGGTTATGCAACTGCTTTACGATCTGCAACACAGGGCCGTGCCTCATACTCTATGGAGTTTGTGAAGTACGCTGAAGCCTCTAAAAACGTTGCAGATACAATAATTTCAGCTCGCGCTGTTATATAATTTTAGCTTGTCTGGCTCAATAGTGAGTCAGGCTTTAATTTCTTTATTAGGAATTTTTTAAGATGGCAAAAGAAAAGTTTGAACGCGTAAAACCGCACGTAAACGTTGGTACAATCGGCCACGTTGACCACGGTAAAACTACACTAACTGCAGCAATCACTAACGTACTTGCAAAAGTATACG